>DSDS01000185.1 GCA_011048585.1 Desulfurivibrio alkaliphilus
GCCGCCCTTGATGCCCTCGCCCGGGCCGTTCCCGGCCTGGCGGACCAGGCGGTAGGATCGCCGGAGTTTGCTGAAATCCTTCAGGATTACCTGGCCGGACGCCAGCGCCAGGAAGAGCGGATCGCCGAGTTGGAGGCGATCCTGGAAGGCGATCGCCAGAAGCTGGCCGAGGCCGAGGCTCTGGATAACCGAATCGGTGGGTTGCTCGCCCTTAATCGTTCCCTCCAGGAGGAACTGGACGGCATGCAGGCCGGGCGGCAACTGCTGGAAAACCGGCTGCGGGATCTGCAGGCCGAAGCCACCGCCGGGGCCAAACAGGAGTTGCTGGGCGCCAAGCGGGAACTTGAGCGGCTGCGGCAGGATATCGAAACCATGACTAAAGAAAACCAGTCGCTGCTGGGCCAGTTGCATAAGGAGAACCGGATCGCTGTTCTCAGTCCTGAGCGGGTGAGCATGATGCTTAACGATTTCCAACAAAGTCTGCAGGCCGGCATGCAGGGAGTTGAGATTCGCGATGGTGAGGTCAGGCTCAAGGTCGGGATCGCCGCCGTCAATGAGCAAAATACCGGCTTCGTCATTCCTTCGGCTACCAACATCGAGCAGGTACGTGAAGGCCTGAGCGAGATCAATTTCCGCTTCGGCAAACCGCCCGGCCTAGAGCCCGGCAAATAGGGATCGGGTACCAAATTAGGGGCTGGCCCGCTTAGGTTCCGGATTTACCGCCGGGCGGCGGATGCGGTTCCACCAAATCTAGAGCAACCATGCCAAGCCCGACAATGAACTGATTTTAGGGATCATCACCGCGGATTCGACGCTTATCACCGAGCAAGGCAAGCTGCTCCTGACCTCGGCTGCGCCGCAAGAGGATAGGGCGCCGACGGCGGCGCCCTTGACGGTGACCGCCTCCGCATTGGGCCAAAGGGCCTTGGTGCGTGGCCGGCTGCAGGGTGAGGTGATTTACGGAGCCGAGATCGTCGAGATGGTTTCGTCCGGTGACCGGGGCCCTGCTGGCCAAGTTGGTCAAAAACAACAGCCTAAGCCTGGCCGAGCTCGAAAACGAACTGGCCGTCCTCCGGGATGCGGCGTCGGTAGTCGGCGAGGTGGAGGCGCCCCGTAAGCTCTGCGCCCTGGTGATCGGCCACAAGAAAACCTCACCCGGGGCGGCCAACGCCGCTGCCGGAATCAGCGAGTTCGAGTTCAACGATGACCTGGCCCAACGGATCGAGCGACAGGTCAGCCGCCTGGTGGTGCAGCGGATTTAAAAAATCACCCCGGATCATCTTTATCGCCCGCCGATCAGTTCTGTTCATTGCCGCCCTCGGCCCATGGTTGATCGGCGACAATCTTTTGCCTGGTCCGCAACAACTCCTGCCGCCAGGTTTCGTCCAGTTCCAAACCCTGCCCGATCACCACCAGGGCTTCCTGCCTGTAGCCGGCCGCGGCCAGAGCCAGGGCCAGGTTGTTCATCACCGCTCCGTTGGCGGGCTGGAGCAGGAGCGCCTGCCGGAAAGCTCTCTGCGCTCCCTCGTAGTCGGCCAGCGTGTAACGGACATTGCCCAATCCGACCCGGGCGCCAAAACTGTCGGGCCAACGCTCCAGGGCCGCCTGGTAGGCCAAAAGCGCGGCCGACCATTGCCCGGCCTGCTCCAGACCCACCGCCGCGGCCAGAAAGGAGCTTTCCCCGGCGGTGGCCGGCAAGCGCTCCGGCGGCAGCACCACCACTGCCCAATGCCCCGCCCGGGCCCAGGTCCGCCCAAAAAGCCGCGCCGACATCCCCATAGCTTCCCGCCGCCCAGAGTGAAGGAAGATCCGTTTTTGCTCCGGATCATGACCAATAACCACCGCGTAGTGCCAGCGGGGCATTCGGGTGAGCCCCAGATTCTGCAAAACCAGTACGGGATGACCGGCCGCCAGCTCACCGAACAGAGCCTCCGGCTGATCCAGGGGATAGACCAGATAACCGTACCGGCGAGCCGCCGCCACAATGGCTGGCTGCAGGCTCCCCTCCAGGGAAGGGGAGTAGACCTGGCCGGTCAGGGCCGGCAGCAAGAGAGCCTCGCCGTTCCAGGCCAGCAGCATGGCCAGGGCCGCCGGGCCGCACTGATAATCTTCCTGGGCATAGAAGGGGATGTCGGGGAGCAGCACCCGCTCTCGAACGATCCGCTCATCGGGAAAACCCGGCCCTAAAACGCTGCAACCGGCCAAGGTCAAAAATGACAGCAACAAAAAAAACGGCCGGATCAGCTGACCCATGGAACTCCTTTCAACAAAAACTGACAATAAGCCATATTCCACCTCCATTTCCCAAAAAACCGGGCGATAAAGGAAATTTCCCGAGTGTCCTGCCGCAGACTAGGCTAATATCCTCAGCTGTCCAATCCCGGATGGAGTATCGATAAAAACCTCCATATTCATCGGCAATCCGCAACAGATCGGCATGGCACCCAGAAAGAGAACCCCCTTCAGAAAAACGCGCCGGCCCCGCAGATCATCCGGAATCTTTTCCTGGCGAAAACTGCTGGCCACCACCGCCCTGGCGACCTTCCTGCTCGCCGCCCTTTACACCCTGTACCTGGACAGCCAGGTGCGCGCCCTCTTCGAGGGAAAGCGCTGGGAGATTCCCGCCCGGGTTTACGCCCGGCCCCTGGAACTGTACACCGGTCTGCCGTTGACCGCCACCAGGTTGACCAGGGAGCTTGACCTGGCCGGCTACCGCCTGGACCGGCAGCTATCCTCCGCCGGCAGTTACTACCATCAGGCCGACGACACCACCCTGCATCTGGTGACCCGGGCCTTTGATTTCGGGGACAGCCAGGAACCCAGTCATCGACTGACCATCCGTTTCGCCAACCACCGGGTAGCGGCCATGGAGGCCGACGACGGCACCCCCCTGAGCCTGGTCCGCCTGGACCCGGCCCAGATCGGCAGCTTTCACCCTCTGCACCACGAAGACCGGCTCCTGGTCGCTCGCCAGGAGATCCCCCAGGCCCTGGTCCATGCCCTGCTGGCCATCGAGGACCGCAGATATTACCGCCACTACGGCATCGACCCCCGGGGGATTATCCGCGCCCTGGCGGCCAATATCCGGGCCGGATCCACGGTTCAGGGCGGCAGCACCCTCACCCAGCAGTTGATCAAAAATATGTACCTGACCCACGAGCGCACCCTGGGGCGCAAGGTCAATGAAGCGATCATGGCCCTGCTTTTGGAATACCACTACAACAAAGAGGAGATCCTCACCGCCTACGTCAACGAAGTTTTCCTCGGCCAGGACGGCCAGCGGGCCATTCACGGCTTCGGCCTGGCCAGTCAGTTCTATTTTCGCCGTCAGCTCAATGAACTTGACCTGCCGCAACTGGCCCTGCTGGTGGGACTGGTTCGGGGGCCCAGCTACTACGATCCCCGGCGTTTTCCCCAACGCAGCGTGCAACGGCGCGACCAGGTTCTGCAAGCCATGGCGACCGCCGGTTTCCTCACCCCCGCCGAGGCGGCAAGCGCCCAGGCCGCGCCCCTGGAGCAGAACCTGCACGCCACCGGCGGCGCTACCCCCTTCCCCGCCTTTGTCGGGCTGGTCCGCCGCCAACTGCGGGAGAGCTACCGGGAGCAGGACCTCACCGGTCAGGGCTTGAAAATCTTCACCACCCTTGACCCCCAGGTCCAATGGCAGGTTGAGGAAACCATCAACACCGCCGTTGCCAAACTGGAGCGGCAAACCGACCAGCAACGGATCCAGGCGGCGGTGGTGGTCAGCCGTTACGATTCGGGGGAGATCGAAGCCCTGGCCGGCAGCCGGATCACCGGTGAGGCCGGATTTAACCGGGCGGTGGATGCCCGCCGCCCCATCGGTTCCCTGATCAAACCCGCCGTCTATCTGAGCGCCCTGGAGCAGGGCTATACCCTGGCCACCCTCCTGGAGGATGCCAAAATAACCGTGGATATCGGCGGCGGCAAACAGTGGCAGCCCCGCAACTTCGATCAACGGGAACACGGCCTGGTTCCTCTCTATGAAGCCCTGGCCAACAGCTACAACCTGGCCACCGTTCGTCTCGGCATGGATGTGGGCCTGGACCGGGTGATCGACACCCTGACCCGGCTGGGCCTGCAACAGCAGCCCCCTCCCTACCCCTCCCTGCTGCTGGGAGCTCTCTCTATCTCGCCCCTGGAGGTGAGCCAACTCTACCAAACCCTGGCGGCCGGAGGTTTTTACAGCCCCCAACGGGTAATCCAACGGGTAATCGCAGCCGACAACCGGCCCCTGGAACGTTTTCCCATCACCGTTGAACAGCGACTGGAACCCGAGCACGCCTTCCTGATCAACACCGCCTTGCAAAAAGTGGTCAGCGACGGAACCGGCCGGCCACTCTCCCGCTATCTGCCCGGCTCCCTGGCGGTGGCCGGCAAGACCGGCTCTTCCGATGGTCTGCGCGACAGCTGGTTTGCCGGCTTTACCGGCGACCGGCTGGTGGTGGTCTGGCTTGGCCTGGACGACAACCAGCCCCTGGGCCTGACCGGCTCCACCGGCGCCCTGCCGGTCTGGGGAGAACTGATGCGAGCCTTGGACAGCACCCCCCTGGTGCTGGCCAAACCGTCCACCGTCGAATGGGTCTGGTTTAACCCCCAGCGCCAGAGCCGGACCCGGGCCCGCGCCCCCGGGGCGGTCCAGCTGCCCTTTTTGAACGGCAGCATCCCGGCCACCCCGGAAGAGGCTCCCCTGGCCCGGGAAAAAGGTGATGGCGGCGGCTGGTTGGGGCGAATTGTTGATCGGGTTTTCCAAAAGGAAAAAGAGGAGAAGAGATAAAAATGCCCAACTCCTTTACCGGCGGTGGCCTCCTCTGGGGCTGCCTGCTGCTGATCTTGCTCCTACCCGGCTGCGCCCTGCTGGAGCTGAAACCGGCGCGACCGCCCGAGCCGGAGGCGATTTCAGTCTCCCCCCAGACCGCCCCCCTGCTGGCCAGCGCCCGCCAGGCCCTGGACCGCCGGGAGCCGGCGACGGCCGAGGGTTACCTGGAGCGGGCCATCCGCCTGGAGCCTCGCAATCCCCTGCTGTGGCACACCCTGGCCCAGACTAAATACCAGCAGGGTGACTACGCCCAAACTATTCAGCTGAGCCTGCGCTCCAATGCCCTGCTGCCCCAATCGGCCCCCCTGGCCCGGGAAAATCTGAGCCTGATGGCCGCGGCCCACCGGCGGCTGGGCCAGGAGGATAAGGCCCGTCAACTGGAAGAGCAATTGAGGTAAACCATGCCCGCCCCCGAAGAAAAGATTGCCGAACATCGAATCACGACCAAGCCGTTCTATCTCCCCCAGGGAGATGAGGTGGAGATCGCCAAAACCGCCCATGCCAACCAACTGCCCCTGCTGCTCAAGGGTCCCACCGGATGCGGCAAGACCCGTTTCATGGAGTTTCTGGCCTGGGAGCTTAAGCTCCCCCTGGTAACCGTCTCCTGCCACGACGATCTCTCCACCAGCGATCTGGTGGGCCGCTATCTGATCAAAGGAGGGGAGGCGGTCTGGGTTGACGGTCCCCTGACTTTGGCGGTGAGGGCCGGAGCGATCTGCTACCTGGACGAGATTGTCGAGGCCCGCAAAGACACCACCGTGGTGATCCATCCGCTGGCCGATGATCGCCGGGATCTGCCCATCGAGAAAAAGGGGGAACTGCTGACCGCCCCGCCCGACTTCATGCTGGCCATATCCTACAATCCCGGCTATCAGAGCGTGCTCAAGGATCTCAAGCAATCCACCCGCCAGCGCTTTGTCGCCTTGGAATTTGATTATCCCGAAGCCGAACTGGAGGCCAGGATAGTCGGCCGGGAATCGGGGGTTGACCAAGCCACCGCCCGGGCCCTGGTCAGGGTAGCCGCCATGACTCGCGCCCTCAAGGATTCGGGCCTGCCGGAGGGGGCCAGCACCCGGTTGCTGATCCATGCCGGCAAGCTGGCCCGCAGCGGTATTGCCATCCGCACCGCCTGCCGGGTAGCGATCACCGGCACCCTCAGCGATGAACCGGAACTGCTGGCGGCCCTCGATGAGATCGTCAGTTCCGTCTTCTAAATATGGATCACTCCGAGCTGACCGCCCGGCTGGCCGCCCTGATCGAGGTGGACGCCCTCAACTACTGGGAGATTGAGGATTACGTCGAACAGTTGGCCGCCCAGCCCACCGAAGTGCAGGAGGAGGTGCTGCGTCAGGTGGGGGTGATCTGGCCGGTCAGCCAGGCCCTCTGTCTCGACTTTCTCGATCAGGTCCAGCGGGGCTTGAACTGCCTGCACCACTCCCGGCTGGGTGAGTGGGTCAACGCCACCCTGGACGTGTATGAGAAGGATGGCCTCAAGCAGGCCCAACGGTTTCTAGCCGAAGTGGAGAGCAACTTCCTCTGCCAGATTCGCGGGAAGAGCGGCCTCGGCCTGACCGAGGCTGGCGGCCGCCTGCTCCCCTACCTGCGCGGTTTGGCCGGCCGAGCCTTGGACCTGGCCAGCGCCCCCACCACCTACACCGACTCCCAAACCATCTTCTTGCCCCCGGAGATCACCCTTTGCAAAGAGAAGCGGGAGAACTTCCTGACTTACAAGCTGCTAGCCTCCTGGCAGTGGGGGCTGCTGGCCGCCGGCACCTTCAGCGCCCGACTAACTCCCGAACAACCCTTAATCCGGGAACTTATTGTCCGCCATGGCCGTCGGCTCTCCTCCGAACAGCCCTTCCCAGCCAATTTTTACCATCTGTTCCCCGACCCCGAACTGGCCGGCGACCTTTTTCTGCTGGTGGAAACCGTGCGGATTACCAAACTGATGCGCCAAGAATTACCCGGCCTGATGCGTGACAGCGCTCCGATTTTGGCCCAACTCCGGCGGCAAAGACCGGCCTTGAGCGGCTTGGAGGGGAAAAACCGGCTACTGGAGGCCCTCAACCACTGGGCCCTGACCGCTGCCCCTCCCGAAAGCGCAGCGGGGCCAAACGCCAAACTCTACGCCCGGGCTGTGGAACTGCTGCTCCCACTGGCCAATACCGGCGGAACGATCGATGATTCGCTGGGGATTACCGCCCAACTCTACCGGTTGTGTGAACGGTTACCCGGTGGATACCACCCCGAACATCCCCCCATCCTCGGCGGCCGCCTGCAGCCAAGGGCGGTGGAGGCCATCCGCCTGCGTCGCCGGGAGGAGAGCCGACAGCAGTTTATTAAGGCCCTGGGGGCCATGCTGGCCGTGGAAGCCGGGGAAAATGCCCCCCCGGAGCGGCACCCCGCCCAGCGGCAAAAACCGTCCGGCTTACCCGACGACGCCGCCGCGGCCCTGCTGCCGCCCCCCGCCAAGGGAGGTGAGGGGGAGCAACCATTGAAACCGCCGCCCGCAGAAACCGAATATATCACCGTCGGGGGCCGGGAGATTAAAATCCCCGAACCTCTGCGGGAGTTGGCCGGCGAGATCCGGCAGGATCTGGGCCGGATTCCGGAGCGCTACATCAGTGCCGCCCTGGAACAGGCAGGCACTGCCGCGGTGGGCGGCCCCGGCCCGGACCCCAACGAGGGTCCCGAGGCCACGGGGCCGTTGCTCTACGATGAGTGGGACTACCGTCGGGGAGGGTTCCGCAAAAACTGGTGTACCCTGTTGGAAAAACAGTTGCTGCCGGTGAGTTCGCCCTTTGTGGAGAATACCCGGGAGAAATATCGGGGCCAACTGCGCCTGCTCAAACGGCAGTTCGAGATGATGCGATTGCAGCAAAGGTTTGTCCGCCGGCAAAAGGAGGGGGATGAGATCGACCTCGACGCGGCCATCGAGGCCCTGATCGATATCCGGGCCGGCCATCCGGCCTCGGATAACCTGTTTATCCGCCTGAACCGGGATGAGCGCAACATTGCCGCCATCTTCCTGGTGGATATGTCCTACTCCACCGAAGGCTGGGTCAGCACCGCCCTGAAAGAGGCCCTGGTGCTGATGTGTGAATCGTTGCAGGTGCTGGGGGATCGCTATGCCATCTACGGCTTCTCCGGGATGCGGCGCTCGCGCGCCGAGCTGTACCAGATCAAGCACCTGGGGGAGCAGTATGACCGGAAGGTCAAGGGCCGGATCAGCGCCATCATCCCCAAGGATTACACCCGGATGGGACCGCCGATCCGTCATGTCAGCCGGATTCTGGCGGCCAGCGAGGCCAAAATCCGACTGTTGATCACCCTTTCCGACGGTAAGCCGGAGGATTACGACGACTACAAGGGGGAATACGCCATCGAGGACACCCGCCACGCCCTGATCGAGGCCAAGGCCGCCGGCATCCACCCCTTCTGCATCACCATCGACCGGGAGGCCCAGGAGTATATTCCCCACATGTACGGGGCGGTGAACTACATCTTCATCAACGACGTCAAGCGGCTGCCGCTACGGATGCCGGAGATCTACCGGGCCCTGACCACTTAATATTCCGAAAATCCTTTCCGGCCACCGAGATCCCGGCCGAATGATGCCATGGCGAACTCCACCCGCTGGGCCACGGTGGCATGGGTGTTCCCTAAACTCTCCAGTCGCCGCAACCGCGCCAATAAACCATGATCGCTGGCCACCTGGATGGCAAGGCCGGGGCGGGCGTTAAGTTCCAGGATCAGCGGTCCCCGCCGCCGATCCAGCACGATATCGGCCCCAAGGTAGCCCAGATTGGTCATTTCATGACAGCGGGCGGCCAAGGTCAGGATCTCGGGCCAATCGGGGACCCTAATCCGGGAGAAGTCGGCCCCGGTATCGGGATGCACCTTGAGGGGCAACGAGTGCTGGACCGCCATGAGGCAGCGTCCGGTGGCGATATCCAGCCCCACTCCCACCGCCCCCTGGTGGAGATTGGCTTTGCCGTCGGACTCATGGGTGGCCAGACGCAGCATGGCCATGACCGGATACCCCCGGAAGACAACTACCCGAATATCGGGAATACCCTCGTGGGAAAAACCGGCGAATTGCGGATCCAGTTCGATCAGCTCTTCAACAATGGCCACATCGGGGGTTCCGGCCAAAGAATAGAGCCCAGCCAGGATATTGGAGATATGGCGTTTGATATCCCCCAGGTCCAGCCGGCGCCCCGAGGTTTTGACATAAGCGCCGTTTTCCTGCCCCTGGATCACCAGAATCCCCCGGCCACCGGAACCCTTGGCCGGCTTAACGGCAAACCCGGCCAAGGGGCGCAGCATCTCACCGATCCTTTTGACCCGAAACTGCTCCCGCAGCGCAAAGTGCAGCTTAGGAACCGGAATCCCTTCTCTTTCGGCCAGGATCTTGGTCTTCAGCTTGTCGTCGACCAAGGGGTAGAGCCGACGCGGATTGTAGCGACCGATGAAATCCAGATTGCGGCAGTTCATCCCCAGAATACCCAAACGGCGCAGGCGGGCTGGCCCGACCCACCACTTCACGGCGCCCCCTGTTGGTCCACGGCCCTGAACCTGTGCAACTCCGTCAATTTATAGCCGGTGTAGTTGCCCATCAGCATGATCAGAGCCACGATGATCAGGTTGATCTCGGGAAAGTAAAAGCTCAGGTGGGCCATCACCGACCACTGCATCAGGAGGTAGGCCAGCACCGCCACCAGCAGACTGCCGCCGCCCTGGACCAGGACCTCCCCGGGCCCCTCATCCTCCCAGAGAATCGACATCCGCTCGATGGTCCAGGCGATGATGATGATGGGGAAAAAGTTAACGGTCATCCCGGTGTTGAACCCCAGCCGGTAGCCAAAAAGGCTGGAAAAGACGATGATGAAAATCACAATAATGACGATGGTGGCAATCCGAGCCACCAGCAGCAGATTCAACCCCGAAAGATAGCCCCGCAACAGCAGGCCGAAGGCCACAATAGAGACAAAACTGATCAGGCCGGGCAGCAGAGTGGTCTGGAGAAAAGCCAGGGCGATGAGAATCGGCATAAAGGTGCCCGAGGTCTGCACCCCGACCATGATCCGCATGAAAACCAGGACCAGGGCGCCGGCCGGCAGCAGCAACAACATCTTGAGCATGGCCTGCTCTTCCACCGGCAGGCTGTGGACCCCAAACAGGGCAAAGGGTGAATCGGCGGCGGTGAGGCTGGCCAGTTGCGCCGCCGGCAGATTCTGGCTGAGCATGGCGAAACGGATCTGGGAGTTGTGGCCGCCGCTGAGATCCAGCAACGACCGCCGGTCCTGGTTCCAGAGCAGGAAATTTTCCGGCACCCCCTGGTGGGCTGTGCGGGGATCAAAGAGCAGCCAGCGGTCGCCCACAAAGACCTCCAGCTTCGGGGTCAACTGCTGGTTACGGCGACCATCCTCCAGATAAAGGCCATTGACAATCCGAGTGGGCAGCTGGCTGTAGTTGAGCAGTTTTTCCAGCAGCGGCACCAGGGGAGTGGCGGAGAGCAGCAGGGCGGCGTTCTGCTCCGGCTCGGAAGCGGCCAGCAGCTTGATCAGCTCGCGGGTCATACTCTCCGGATTGCTGGAACGTTCTCGGGCGACGGCCAGTAGTTGCCGGGCCGCCACAACCTCCGCTTCCTCCCAGTGAACACTGGTGGCTGCCGGGGCGACCGGCAACTCTCCACGACTGGTGGCGGCTAAAGGTATGGGAACCAGCTGAATCTTGTAGTAGAGGGTCTGGGGACCATCCGCCTGACGAATTGACCACTCTCCTCGTCGGTTGCCATTCTCGGTCAGGATAAAAAAGCCGTAGCCCGGAGAGGCCGTCTGTTCATCCAAGAGATAAAACCCGGGGGGATCGTCGGGGATATCCAGATTTACGGTCACCGGTTCCCCCCGGGCCGTGAAATCCACCCGGGCCTCCACCAACCAGATCGGGGCCTGAACTCCCGGCAACAGGGGCAACTGGGTCTGGAGGTGGCGCTGCCAGGCAATGGCACAACCGGCAACAATCAAAACCAGGACGATAATATAAAAAAAGAGCCGCGACCTCAAGGAGCTAAACCCTCATCCGCCAGGCCGGGAAAATCGGCCGGCAACCGGGGCGGGGCGATATTGATCCGGCCCACGTCAACCACCATGATATCCAGCAGAATGTTGCGGCCGATCAGAACCGGATGCTCCAGGTGGCGGCGATCGGAAAGGGTGAATTCGGCGGTCTGGGTCTTCTCTCCCAGGGTCACCCCCAACTCCACCACCGGTCGCCGCTCGGCCTCATCCGTCACCGCCTGGATAATTCGGGCGTTACGAACAACCTTGCGCTCCAGGGTAACCCGGCTTTCATCCTCGGGGTTGCTCAGGGTGAAGCGGACCCAGCTCTCCCCGTCCCGTTCAAACCGTTCAACCTCATGGACATCCAGGGAAGAGGTGGTGGCTCCGGTATCGATCCGGGCGGAAAAAACGGCCCCCGGCGGGGAGAGAAAAACTTTCTCCACCGCCCCGACCAACTGCTTGCTATCAGGCGTCTGGGCCGGGGGCGGCGACATGACCTCCAACTTTTCCCGGTCAGCCAGCTCCCGGCGCCGGGAGCTGCGGACAAACTCTTGCCACTCCTGCTGCTGCCGCAGCATTTCAGCCTGCATCCCGGTAACCCCAGCCAGCTGTGCCGTCACTTCGTCGAGTTTTTCCGTCACTGCGCGGGAGGACTCCAGCAAGGCGACCAGCATCTCATCCTGGGTGGAAGCCAGCAACTCCAGGCGCTGATCCTGAACCGTCGTCAACCGGTCAAGCCGGTCAAGCCTTTCCTTTTCGACCAGCAAAGTTCCACAACCGGCCAGCAGCAGGCTGTGGGCTACAAGCATGGCAAATAGCGCCTTCAACACCACCAACTCCCCTATTAAAACAGCCGCAAACGGCCTGGTTGAACCCCTTGGCCCCGGCGGGGCTTCACAGCAGCTTGGCCATCTGTTTGGCAAAATAGGTCAGAATGATATCGGCCCCGGCCCGGCGGATGGAGAGCAAGCTTTCGGCCATCACCCGCTCTTCGTCGAGCCAGCCCCGGGCGGCGGCGGCCTTGAGCATGGCGTATTCGCCGCTGACCTGATAGGCGGCGGTGGGATGATCAAACTCATCCCGCAGCATCCGAATAATATCCAGATAGGCCATGGCCGGTTTGACCATCAGGATATCGGCCCCCTCTTCCACATCCAGGGTGGCCTCACGCAGGGCCTCGCGGGCGTTGGCCGGATCCATCTGGTAGCCCCGGCGATCACCCTCCTGGGGCGCGCAGTCGGCGGCGTCACGGAAAGGTCCGTAAAAGGCGGAGGCGTACTTGACCGCGTAAGACATGATCGCCACCTGATCAAAATTGTTCTCATCCAGGGTGGCCCGGATTTCACCCACCCGGCCATCCATCATGTCGGAAGGGGCCACCATGTCGGCCCCGGCCTGGGCGTGGGAGAGGGCGGTGCGGGCCAGCACCTCAAGGGTGGCATCGTTGTCCACCTCTTTATGGTGAATAATCCCGCAATGGCCATGGCTGGTGTATTCACAGAGACAGACATCGGTAATCACCGTAATCTCCGGAACCTTGTTCTTGATCTCCTTGATCGCCCGCTGGATAATGCCATCGGGAGCATGGGCGCCGGACCCCACCCGGTCCTTCTTCTCCGGCAGACCGAAGAGAATCAGGCTGTTGACCCCCAACTGACGGCACTCCTTGGCCTCGGCCGCCAACTGATCCACCGAAAGCCGGAACACCCCGGGCATGGAGGAGATCTCCTCCCGTTTCTTCTTGCCGGGCATCACAAAGAGGGGATAGACCAGGGATGAGGCGGAGAGGGTGGTTTCCCGCACCAGGGCGCGGAGGTTTTCATTACGGCGCAGGCGACGGGGGCGATATTCGGGATGCATCATGGGAGGTTCTCCTAATCCAACTTGAAAATTTGGCTGACCATCTGATTGATAAACTGGTCGGGGGCATCAACACCGGCGGCGGTAACCACCAGTTGGGGAGCATTCTGGCGCTGGCCCAGCAACCGCAGGCCATATTCCATAGCCCCCAGAATCTGATCGCAAACTTCGCCCACCGTGGCTTGGTCCCTGGGCTGGCGGGCCAGGATGCGATCCACCGCTTCGTCGCTGAAGCTTAAATCCACCCCAAAGCTATGGGCAATTCGATCGGCCCGCTGGTTGATCAGTCCCACCAGCTCGACAAAACGCTCGCAAACCTCAGCCGGATCCAGGTCATCCTCCTGGGCCTCCCGGGCCATCATCTCCAGGCGGGCGGGGGTGGGCAAAACATCGCGGCTCTCCAGATACTCACCCAATCGGCTCGCAATAAACGCGACCAGACTTTGCAGCTCTTTGGCCGCCAGGTCGGCGCAACGCTTTACCTGCCGCTGGCGCTGGCGACTGTCCTTAAGCAGCTTGGTCAGGGTTCCGGCCGGATCATCCACCAGCCCGGCATCCACCACCAGATGGCGGATGTCGGTGGAGGGCAGTTTCCGTTCAAAATGGAGCAGGACCCGCTCGACCACACTGACCAGGGCCCGGGCCCCGGTACGCTCCCGGGCGGCCAACTGGGCCAGCCGGCGCAGGGCCTTCTCTTCAAAGCGCAACTCGATGCCGTAGGCCCTGAAATCCTGTTTTTTGCTGACCACCACCGAACTGTTGGGATTGCTGAGAATCTGGTAAAGATCATCCTCGCTCAACTCATCCAGCACCGCCAACACCGGCAGACGACCGACAAACTCGCTCTCAAAACCGTAATCCACCAGATCCTCGGCCTTGACCTTCTTGAGGAAAACTCCGGACTTGCCGCCGGCGGCGGCGGCCACCGTGCTTTCAAAACCGATGGAGCGTTGCTGCAGGCGGCGGCGAATGATCTCCTCCAAGCCGTTGAAAGCTCCGCTCATGATAAAGAGGATGTGGCGGGTATTGACGGTCTGGCGACGGCGCTTGCCGGTGAGCCGGTAATGCTCCACCGCCTCGATCATCGAGACCGGATCGTGGGGCACCTTCATCTCCACCTCGGTCTCCTCCATGGGCTTGAGCAGGGCCCGCTGCACCCCGCTGCGGGAGACATCCAGGCCCCGGCGCTCGCCGCCGGCGATCTTGTCCACCTCATCGAGATAAACAATCCCGAAGCGGGCCCGTTCCAGGTCGTTGTCGGCCTCCCGGACCAGATCGCGGATCAGGTCATCGACATCACCGCCCACATAGCCGGTTTCACTGAATTTGGTGGCATCCCCTTTGACAAAAGGCACCCCGATATGACGGGCGATCAGCTTGATCAGGAAGGTCTTGCCCACCCCGGTGGGACCGATCAGCAAAACGTTATTCTTGATGCGACCGACATTGCGGCCATCGTCACGGGCCGCTCCCGGCCGGTTGAGGCTGCGGCTGATCCGGTTGAAATGGGTGCAGATCTTGGTGGCCAGAACCGCTTTGGCCTCCGACTGGCCCACCACGTACTGATCGAGGTAGGCGATCAGCTCCTCGGGAGTCAAATCGAAACGAAACCGCTCCCGCTCCGCCGTTTCCGCCCCCGCCTTCTCTCCATCTTCGGGGTCGACCGCGGGAAAATGGCCGGCGGAAACAATCCGGACCTTGCGACCATACTTGTTACTCAAATATTCGCTGATTTCCCGTTCCAGCTCTTTTTGACTGGGGAACGCGCCCTTTTCCTTGTCACTCATTACCTGTTCCTTTAGTTTCTTCCATCTCCAGAGACTTCAGCTTTTTGTGGAGATGACTCCTCTCCAGCCCAATCTGTTCCGCGGTCCGGGAAATATTACCACTGTTGTCATCCAGGCACATCCGCAAATATTCCCGTTCAAATAGCTGCTTGGCGTCTTTGTAGCTGAGTCCCCGAAATTCACCCAGACCGCCCCGGCCGGCGACCTCGCCCGCCGCCGCTGCCGCCCCCAGCAGCTGGCGGACAAAACCCGCCTCAACCCGCCCCTCGGGCCCCATGATCAGGACCCGTTCGATAAAGTTGCGTAACTCACGGACATTCCCCGGCCAGCGGTAGTCCATCATCACCGCCAGGGCGTCCGGCTCGATCTCCTTGCCGCCCAACCCCTTGCGAGCAAACTCCTGCAGGAAGTCGGCCACCAGTGCCGGAATATCTTCTCGCCGCTCCCGCAGTGGGGGAACGAAAACCGGCACCACATTGAGCCGGTAAAAGAGATCGGCCCGGAAATTGCCCCGCTCGATCTCCTCCTCCAGATTCTTATTGGTGGCCGCCAACACCCGGACATTGACCCGGATGGTCTTGCTCCCGCCCACCCGCTCGAACTTTTGCTCCTGGAGAATGCGCAGGATTTTGGCCTGGGTCTTCAGGCTCATATCGCCGATCTCGTCAAGAAAGAGCAGGCCGCCGTCGGCCAGATCAAATTTGCCCCGCTTGGAAGATGCCGCCCCGGTGAAGGAACCCTTTTCATGGCCGAAGAGCTCCGATTCGATCAGCTCCTCGGGGATGGCGGCACAGTTGAGCTCCACCATCGGCTTATTGGCCACCGGCGAAAGGCGGTGGATGGTCTGGGCCACCAGCTCCTTGCCGGTGCCGTGCTCCCCGCGGATCAGGACCCAGGCGTCGGTGGGGGCCACCAGTTCCAGCTGGCGGCGCAGGTTACGGATGAGGGCTGATTCTCCGGTCAGCACATGCCGTTTAGCCTGCTCCCGCAGGATGATATTCTCCTCCTCCAGCCGGGAAAGGCGCAGGGTATTGTTGATAGCCAGAATAACCTTGTCGTAGGAGAGGGGTTTTTCGATGAAATCGTAGGCGCCCAGCTTGGTGGCCTGCACCGCGGTTTCGATGGTCCCATGACCGGAGATCATGATCACCGGCAGGCGGGGGTAAAGCTCCCTGATCCGGGCCAGAATCTCCAGCCCGTCGGGTCCCGGCATCCAGATGTCGAGCAAGGCCAGATCCACGGCTTCGGCCTCCAGCACCCGCAGGCCGGCCTCGCCATCTTCAGCAGTCAGAGGAAGAAAATTCTCATCGGCCAGGATTCCGGCCAGGACCTCGCGAATCCCCGCTTCATCATCAACCACCAGTATCCGTTGCTGTTCCTTTTTCATCTCCGCTTCCTACTATTCCCGGCCGGCGGCGTCAAGCCCGTAACCACTGGACAGCATCGGCAATTTATGGTTCATCTTGGCTATGCTTCCGCCGCTGAATATGTTCACTTGCTGGACAATGGCGAAAAAACAACCGTTACACCATATAACATCGCAAGGGAAAGCGCATGGGAAACCCGCTGAAGGATCAGTTGCTCAAGGCCGGGCTGGCGAGCAAAAAGCAGGCCAGAAAGGTGGAACATGAAAAAAGGCTCCAGCGCAAACGGCCGCCGGAGAGCCCCCCGGCCCAATCCGGCAACCTTGTCCAGGCGGAACGAGTTGCCCAGGAGCAGCGCAACCGGGAGCTGAACCGGCAGCGAGCGGAGGAACAGCGGCTCCGGGAAGGACAGGCCCAGATCAGGCAACTGATCGAAAGCAACCGTCTGGACAAGGATGAGCGCGGCGAGCCCTACCACTTCTCGGAGCAGAACCAGATCAAGCGGATCTTTGTCTCCGAAGAGATGACCGAGCGGCTCAGCCGGGGCCAACTGGCCATCGTCAAGCTGGGCAGTGTCTACGAGGTGGTGCCGGCCAAAGTGGCCGGCCAGATCGCCGAACGCGATCCGGGGGCGATTCTGGCCTGGCACCGCAAGAACAGCGGCGAATGATAACCACCGCCGCCAGTAAAACTGCGTGCCATCAAAGGGATCGAGCGCTGGGGGAGGCGCGCAACTCGTCCCGCTCCTGAAGCAGCCATTCGCGCTGCAACTGGAAAAAATCAACATCCTCCTGCGGCCGGCAAACCGGCTCCGCCAGTTCCAACTCAATGAGGGCCAACTCGTGCTCCACCTCATTGAGTCTGCGCTCGCGTCTGATCGCCTCTGCCACGCCTCTTTCCCGCTCCTGTTGCGCGACCAGAAAACTGGCACTACGTAGGACGATTGACCAAGCGCGTGAGTTTGCTGCCCGTGACAGGTCGTTCAAGCGGTGGTGCGGTCTGCCTGCTCCTCCACTTCGGGAAACAGGGTACCACGGGCGTACATCCGTTGGATATTACCGGCGGTGGAGATCATCCCCCGCACGCTTAGCAGCCCACCCACGCCGCGCGCGACCCGGTTGATCCTGGCGCTGAGCCGCACACTGCGGGCAGTTTCCCGCTGCAGCGATGCGGTCAATGATGCCAGGTTGCGCGACATCGCCGGCGTTGCGGGCCGGGGCGCAACGATACGCGGCGCCACCGAACCGCCACCCCCACCCCCCGTCCGACCC
>DSDS01000108.1 GCA_011048585.1 Desulfurivibrio alkaliphilus
CCCCGGCCAACACCTCCTCTATGTAATGGTAGCCGTCTCCCATCACCTGGGGAAAGCCGATGGCCATCACCCCCACCCCCAGGGCGCCCAGTACGGGCTTGAGCTGCGGGTGGATGCGCAGGCTGGCGAAACGGTCGCGCACCAGATAGAAGAGGTGGATATGGGCCACCGCTATCAGGCCGATAATCAGACCCAGCAGCGAATAGAGGGGCAGTTCCACCAGGGGGTTGATCAGAGAGTAGTCGGGGATGGGAAAGGCCGGCGAGGGCCCGTAGTAAGCCCGGGAGATCACGGTGGCCATGGCCGAGGCCACCACCAGCACGGCAAAGGAGCTGATGGTGTAGGTGCCCAGCAGAATGATCTCGGCGGCGAAGAAGACCCCGGCGATGGGGGCGTTGAAGATGGCCGCCACCCCCCCGGCGCAGCCGGCGGCGATAAAGACCTTCATCAGGTTGCCGGAAACCCGCATCCGTTGCCCGATCTGGGAACCGATGGTCCCGCAGATCTGGGCAATCGGGCCCTCCACCCCGGCCGAACCGCCGCTGCCGATGGTCAGCGAACAGGCCATGATCTTGGTGAAAATGGTCCGCAGGCGGATAATCCCGGCCTCCAGGTTGACCTGGCGCAGAAACTTGGGAAAGGAGTAGCCGTTGACCTCGCCGGGAAAGAGCAGGGAGAGGGGGATCAGCAGCACCATCCCGGCCATCGGGATCAAGGGCAGCAAAAGTATATTCAACCCGCCCTCGGCGATTCCCAGCAGTTCCTGGCCGCCGACGAAAAGCAGGTTGTGGGCCGCGTTGAGCACGGTGCGGAAGATAATATTCATCCCCCCGGCCAGCAGGCCGATACAGGCGGCGATAACCATGATCCGGAAATTCTCGCCGGGGATTATGGAGGCAAATCTTTTTATCAGCACTCTTTGCAAGTAATGGAAATCAAATCGCACGGCCCGATTAACCCCGACAACCTACCTGGGATTGCCCGGCACGGCAAGCGGGGAGGGAGGGTGCCGTTTTCAGGAGATGGTTGTCCACTGTTTTTTTAATTTTTGCTTGCATCGCCAATAAAACAAAGTTAAGCGCGGGCCGCGACGTTTGTTCTAACTTTCCCACCAAGGCCAAGCCGGAGTGGGATGAGTAGAAATCGCCTGATTGCTCAAGGATGAATCGTTGCATATACCTGCCAAGTGAGTTTTAGGAACAGGCGAAACCTAACAATATTTGATCGGTAATTCAATAATTTAGTTTGTTCTTTTTTGGGCCATATTTTGCTGATCAATTATCACGGATTCAGGTAGAAGAAAAGCATTAGGGATTAAAAAGAGGTTGACAGCAACCTGCGGGAGAATTAACTTCATATTCAAAACTGACTGATCACTCAGTTAGTTTGCTGTCAGGTGTGGGGCCAGAGGGGCGCGTCCTGCGTATTGTGGGGGGGATTATGGCCGAAGAAGAGAAAAAAAGAGTTCAAAAGAGGGGGGGGCCGTCTCGAAAGCAGGTGATCTTGGATATGGCCACCATCTTTTTTGCCGACAAGGGTTTCCGCAACACCGCCATTGGTGAGATTGCCAGGATGGCCGGGGTGGCCGACGGCACCATCTTTTATCATTACAAGACCAAGGAAGATCTGTTCGTGGCGGTGCTGGCCAATTTTAAGGAGCTGCTGCTGGGGGAAAGCCGGGAGTATCTGGCGGCCCACCGCTTCGCCGACGGCATGGAGATGGTGGAGGGACTGCTCTCCTTTTACCTGCAACTGGCGGCCAAAATGGAGGAGCGTTTTCTGCTGCTCCACCGCTACTACCCCTATCGGCTGGCCTTGGATAACCCCCGGTGCCGGGAGCACCTAGAGGCGATCTACGCTTTTTTTGTCGAGTTGTTCGAGCAGGCAATCAAACGGGGGCAGGAGGACGGTTCGATCCGGCAGCTCTCTTCCCGTAAAACCGGGCTGCTGCTTTATACCCTGGTGGATGGCCTGGTTCGCCTGGACACCTTCAAACTCTATCAGGCCGGGACCCTCCACGGTGAACTGATCGAGTTTGCCCGTAACATGCTGGCGGTGGAAAATCCGTGCGACTGCTCTGTCGCCGCAGCTGGAATGCAAACATAACCCTGGTGTTGAACTCATGTACGCGCGTCTCTTTCCGGCAATATCCTGGTTAAAAGGCTATAATTTCAGCATGCTCCGGCTCGATGCTTTAGCCGGCCTGACGGTGGCCCTGGTCCTGATCCCCCAGTCCATGGCTTATGCCCAGTTGGCGGGTTTGCCGGTCTATTACGGCCTTTACGCCTCCTTCCTGCCCCCGATGGTGGCGGCCCTGTTCGGCTCCAGCCGCCAGCTGGCCACCGGCCCGGTGGCGGTGGTTTCGCTGATGTCGGCGGCATCCTTGGCTCCCCTGGCCAGCGCCGGCAGCAGCGAATTCATTGCCTATTCGATCCTGCTGGCTCTGATCATCGGGGCATTCCAGTTTTCCCTGGGGGTACTCAAGCTCGGGCTGGTGGTCAACTTCCTCTCCCATCCGGTGGTCAACGGT
The DNA here is from genome assembly GCA_011048585.1 of Desulfurivibrio alkaliphilus. Classification (GTDB taxonomy): domain Bacteria; phylum Desulfobacterota; class Desulfobulbia; order Desulfobulbales; family Desulfurivibrionaceae; genus Desulfurivibrio; species Desulfurivibrio alkaliphilus_A. The sequence goes on from DSDS01000108.1 coordinate 2,531, forward strand.
TTTACCAACGCGGCGGCCCTGATCATCGCCTCCTCCCAACTGGCCAAGTTTTTCGGGGTGGAGGTGGACAACGCCCCCCACCATTACCAGACCATGATCATGGTGGCGCAAGCGGCCCTCGACTTTACTCACCTGCCTACTCTTTTGTTCGGCTTGGGCGCCCTGGCGCTGATGTTTACCCTGCGCAAGATCAATCGCCGCATACCCGATGTGCTGTTGGCGGTGACCCTGGCCACCCTGATCTCCTACTTCACCGGTTACAGCGACAACCGGACCGTGACTTTGGCCGAGCTGCCGACAACTCAGGTGGCGGAGATGGTTGTTCGCTACAACAACCGGCAGGGTGAGCTGGTGGAGCAAAGTCGGCTCCGGGCCGAGCTGGGCGCGCAGATCGACCACCTGCAAAGGGAATTGGACCGGGACCGGGGCGAGCGCCTGGAGCTGGTAGCCCTGAAAAACCGGCACAACCTGGTCAACGCTGCCATCGAAGAGACCGGCGGGGAGATCCGTGACCTGCGGAGCCATTTACGCAAGTTGCGGTTCACCGCCGTGGAGCAGAATGGCCGGCTGCTCTACCATGCCGGGGATGATCGGGTGGCCGGGGCGGCGGACTCCGGCCAGATCTGGCGGCTCAAGGTGGGAAGCGGGGCCCTGGATCTGGAAGAGTTGACCATGATGGGCGGCGGCGCCGTGGTGGGCACCATCCCCCGGGGCTTGCCGCCCTTTGCGGTTCCGAAGCTGTCCCTGGATGCGATCGTGAAGCTGGTGCCCATGGCGGTGATCATCTCCCTGCTGGGCTTTATGGAGGCGATCGCCATTGCCAAGGCGATTGCCGCCAAGACCGGCCAGCGGCTGGACCCCAACCAGGAACTGATTGGGCAGGGTCTGGCCAACATGACCGGCGCCCTTAGCTCCAGCTTCGCGGTTTCCGGCTCCTTCTCCCGTTCCGCCGTCAACTTCCAGGCCGGCGGCGTGACCGGGATGTCCAGCGTGGTGACCAGTCTGGTGGTTCTGCTGACCCTGCTTTTTCTCACCCCGCTGCTCTACCACCTGCCCCAGGCGGTGCTGGCGGCGGTGATCGTGATGGCGGTGATCGGTCTGCTCAATATCAGCGGTTTTATCCATGCCTGGAAGGCCCAGTGGTATGACGGGGCGATCTCCATCCTCACCTTCCTGGTCACCCTGGCGGCGGCCCCCCATCTGGAGACGGGAATCATGGTGGGGGTGGTGCTTTCCATGGGGGTCTTCCTTTACAAATCGATGCGGCCGGTGGTGGCCACTTTGTCGCTGCACGAAGACAAGGTGCTGAAGAGCGCCGAGCACTACCGCTTGCAGGGGTGCCGCCATATCGCGGTGATCCGCTTCGACGGCCCCCTCTTTTTCGCCAATGCCAGCTACCTGGATGAACAGGTGGCTAAATATCGGGAGCAGCGCCCCGATCTGCGCTATATTATTCTTGAGGCCAGCGGAATTAACGACATGGACGCCTCCGGCGAGGAGGTGCTGGCCCTGCTGGTTGAACGGCTGCGGGCGGCGGGAATCGGTTTCGCGATCAGCAGTGCCAAGGGAGCGGTGCTGGCGGTGCTGGAGCGGACCCACCTGCTCAATAAGATCGGCTGGGAAAATTTCTACCCCGACAGCAAGTCGGCGGTGGAGAACCTGGTCCACAAAATTCATCAGCACAGCGACCTGCCGGAAGGTGGCTGCAAATCCTGCCCCTTGACCCAGTATCTGCCCTTGGAAGGGGGTAAGGGAAGCGATAACCGCCGGAATACCAAGGTAAAAGAGGATTAGTATGACCAGTCTTGCAATTTTCAGTGGCGATTTTTGCCGGGGAAGCTCAGTGGTTGAGGAGATTCTTGGGCGGACCGGATTGAAGTTGGTCACCGACCAGGAGCTGGTGACCCGGGCGGCCGGGCTTGCCGATCTCAGTTCCGATCGGATCGAGCGGGCCTTCTCCCCCCGGACTTCGGTTTTTGATCGTTTTACCCACGAAAAAGGGCGGGCCCTCGCTTGTCTTCGACTGGCCATGGCGGATTTGGTGGCCGCCGAGTCGGGCTTGCTGCTGGCCGGATATCTCGGTCATCTGGTGCCCCATGAAATCACCCATGTGATGAAGGTATGCCTGATCGCCGACCTTAAATTCCGGGTGCAGACGGCCATTGCCGAACAGGGGTTAAGCGAAAAGGCGGCCACCCGCTTGATTGGCGAACTTGACGAGGTGCGGCGCCACTGGGTGAAAAGCCTTCATCTCGGGAATGACCCCTGGAGGGCTGAACTCTATGACATAGTGATACCTATGGCCACCACCGGTGTGGCCGAGGCGGCGGACTTGGTCACCGAATATCTGGGCAAGGAGGCGGTGGCCCCAGACCGGGCCTCGCGGCAGGCGGTGGCCGATTTCAAACTGGCAGCCGAGGTGGCCATGGTGCTGGCCAGGGAGGGCCACGAAGTGGAGGCGACCGCCCGCAACGGGGTGGTCACCCTGACCGTCCATAAACATGTGCTGCTCTTTAATCGCCTGGCCGAGGAGTTGCGGGAGATTGTCGGCCCGATTCCGGGGGTGAGCGAGGTGCGGGTCGAGGTGGGCAAGGAGTTTCACCGGGCCGATATCTATCGCAAACACGACTTCGACATCCCCTCCAAGGTGTTGCTGGTGGATGATGAGCGGGAGTTTGTCAAAACCCTTTCCGAGCGCTTGATCCTGCGGGATATGGGTTCGGCCGTGGCCTACGACGGTCAGTCGGCTCTGGAGATCATCGCCGCCGACGACCCCGAGGTCCTGGTACTCGACCTCAAGATGCCGGGTATTGACGGCATGGAGGTCCTGCGCCGGGTCAGGAAGATCCGGCCGGGAGTGGAGGTAATCATCTTGACCGGCCACGGCACCGAGGAAGATCGTAAAACCTGCATGGAGCTGGGAGCTTTTGCCTATCTGCAGAAGCCGGTGGATATTGACCTGTTGATTGTCAAGCTCCGGGAGGCCCATGATCGGGTTCGGCAGAGCCGGCGTTCAAGCTGAGAGGTCGCAATCATTGTTTTGGGCAGGGAGGCGGTGACGGCATGTCCATAACTGAAGCCATTATGGCCAAATTCAAGCCGGAATTTTGGGCCACCGGCGGTGGCGAGCCCGGCTCGGGCCGGCGGGTTTTAAATTTTCGCCGGACCTGGGAGCAGGCGATCCTTTTAATGCTGGGCGTTTCGCTGGTGCCGCTGCTCGCCCTGGCCCACCTGGATTTTCAGGTAACCCGCAACCATGCGGAGAACGAAATGGCTTTGCGTACCGGTCGTCTTTTGAACGACAATATGCGAGCGGTTTCCTTTTTCTTGCAGGAGCGTAGGGCGGCTCTCCAGTTTGTCATTCAGACCCATACCCTGGCTGAACTGGCGGATGAACGGGGTCTTGCCCTGAACCTGGAAGGCCTAAGGTCCTCAGTCGGCGGCTTTGTCGACCTGGGCCTGTTTGATGGTAGCGGCCGCCACTTCCGTTACAGTGGCCCCTACTCCCTGCAGGATCTGGATTACGCCGCCGAGAGCTGGTTCCAGGAAGTGGTCACCGCCGGGGTCCATATCAGCGACTTTTATCGCGGTTTTCGGGATGATCCCCACCTGGTGATCGCCTTGCGGCGGGATATGGATGACGGTTCTTTCTACATCCTTAGGGCCACCCTAAGCACGGAGTGGTTCAACGCCCAGTTGGCCCAGTTCAAAAGGAGCGGCTACGGAGAGGCATTTCTGGTCAATCGACAGGGAATTGTCCAGACTCCGACCATGAATTACGGTGAAGTTCTCCAGAGGGTGCGGTTGCCAGAGTTGCCCTCATTTACGGAGGAGTTTCGGGTCTTCCCCGGCGTCGATGAAGATGGCCGGGAGCTGATTATCGGGTACGCGGTTATCCCCGACGCGCCCTTCATCCTAATGGTTATCCAGCGGAAAAGTGAGGTGTTGCGCTCTTGGGTACAGACCCGGCTGGTGATCACCGCCTTTGTTGCCGTCAGCATTATTTTGATCATATTGGTCATTCTGGGAGTAACCACCCGACTGGTGAACAAGCTTTACCAGGCCGATCACGAGCGGATCAAGGCGATGCAGGAGGCCGAACAGGTGGGAAAACTTGCTTCGGTGGGCCGGTTGGCCGCCGGAGTGGCCCATGAGATCAACAACCCCTTGGCGATTATCAACGAAAAAGCGGGGCTGATGCGGGATCTTCTGGTCCACGGCAACCAGGAGACCCGGTTGGTCAGAATGCCGGTTCTGCTGGACGCCATTCGGGAAGCGGTTGAGCGTTGTGCCGTGATTACCCGCCGGCTGCTTGGCTTTGCCCGTCACCTGGAGTCCCGCTGGCAGGAGGTTCGGATTCAGGACGTGATCGAGGAGGTGTTGGCCTTCCACGGCAAGGAGGCGGAGTACCGCAATATCAACCTCTGTGTCGATGTGGCTCCCGAGGTCCCGGTTTTTGTCAGTGATCGCGGCAAGCTCCAACAGATCTTTCTCAACCTGGTGAGCAACGCTTTTGCCGCCATCGGCGATGGCGGCCATATCTACATCACCGGGACCATGAAGAATGAAGCCCAGGTGCTGGTTACGGTTACCGACGACGGCACCGGCATTCCGGCGGTCGATTTGAAGCGGATCTTTGAACCGTTCTTCTCTACGCGAACCCAGCGGGGCGGCACCGGCCTGGGCCTTTCTATTACCTACGGTCTGGTCCGGGAGTTGGGTGGGAATATCCAGGTGGAGAGTGCTGTGGGCGTGGGCACCAGGTTTTTTGTCACTCTGCCGCTTAACGCGGCTAAACTGCAAGATGGGCGGGAAGAAAATGCGAATTCTGTTGGTTGACGATGAATATGAGTTGGTTACCACCCTGGCCGAGCGTATGGAGCTACGCGGTCTGGAGGCCGATTGGGCCACTAGTGGAGATGACGCCTTGGCTCGCATAACCACCACCTCCTATGATGTGGTGGTTATCGATATCAAGATGCCGAAGATAAGCGGGATCGAGGTCAAAAGAAGAATGGAAAAGATCAGGCCGGGAATGAAATATATCTTTATGACCGGCCACGGCTCGGAGGGTGATTTTCAGGAGGGCTCTACCGAGGTCGGTGGTGAGCGCTATTATCTGCTCAAGCCGGTGGCCATCGAGTCTCTGCTCGAGAAGATCAACGAAGTGTCCGGACACTAGCGGCAGGGTGATGCTATGAAGGCGCAGGATCCAGCGGTGTGGGCGTGGGATGAGATCGGTCCGGAAGGTTTGCGGTTCTACGGCAAAATGTCGGCCTCCATCTCCCATGAGGTCAAAAACGTGCTGGCCATCATCAATGAAAACGCCGGCTTACTCAACGATCTGGTCATGATGGCCGAGCGGGGGGTGGCGGTTGAACCCCAGCGTTTGGTGGGAATCGCCGGCACCATCGACAAGCAGGTGCGGCGGGCCGATCTGATCGCCAAAAATCTCAACCGTTTCGCCCACAGTGCCGACCATTTGCAGGGAGAGGTTGATCTGGCCGAGTGGGTGGAGCTGGCCCTGGCACTGGTCGGTCGTTTTGCCAGCAACCGGGGAATCAGGCTGGAATTCAGCCCACCTCCGGCCACCCCGCCAGTGCAGAGCGCCCCCTTTTTTTTGCTCAACCTGATCTGGTTGGGGCTTGATATGGCCATGGAACTTGCGGGACCGGACAAAACAGTGTTATTGCAAATAGAGGTTGCGGCTGGGCGGTTGGGTCTGGTCTATGACCGCTTGAACCCGCTGTCCGACAACGATTGGGATTTTGTGACCGACGGCCACGTCCGCTCCCTGGCCCTGCTGCTTGGGGCCAACCCATGGCAGGACGTGAAGTCCGGGCGTTTCGGTTTCGATTTACCCTGCGAGCGGTAGAAGGTTGACTGGAGGGTCAATCGACTTTGGCGCAGTTTAATAAACATAGCCCGAAAAGGAGAACGATCATGGCTGAGAAAATTTTGCTGGTGGATGACGAGAAGGATTTTGTTGAGGCTTTGGCCGAGCGGATGCGGGCCCGAGGCATGGATGTCTCCACCGCCACCTCCGCGCCCGATGCCCTGGCGCAAACCGACAAAGAGTCCTTTGACGCCATCGTTCTGGATTTGGCGATGCCCGAGATGGATGGCCTGGAGGCGCTGAAGCGGTTCAAGGAGAAAAATCCGCAGCTCCAGGTTATCCTGCTCACCGGCCGGGCCACGGTGGAGAAGGGGGTCCAGGCCATGAAGCTGGGGGCCTTGGATCTGCTGGAAAAACCCGCCGATATCGAAACCCTGTCCCGCAAGATCAAGGACGCCAGCGCCCGCAAGATGGTGCTGGTCAACAAGGCGGCCGAAGAGAAGATCCACGATATCATGATCAACAAGGGCTGGTAACTGATTAGATTGGCACTCTTTGTTTTGCCGGTGCCTGGGGTGGAGCAACGGCTGTCAGGGCGGGTAAAAACCCCTGGTCGATAAGTTTTTTTCAAAAAACCCTTGACAGCCGTTTGGGGGTAGCATTATGAACAGAACCCAATGCCCCGCCTTGCTCTTAATCACAATCCTGATTATCGTTTTTGTTATTGTGAAAACGACCTGCCGGGAGGGGTTTGCCATGCCGTAGCGTGTCGCAGCTTTTTGAAAATTATGCTCGTTTGTTGCCCGTGGTGGAGGGGGAACCCGCAGGGATGTGTTTATATACGCCTTATCACTTATTTTTTTTAGTGAGGGCGTTTTTATTTTTTAAGGCATCTGCTTAAGGAGGCTTTCATGGCCGCGGAATTAGAGGGTAAGGAGAGATTTTTGGTGAAAGGCTTGGTCATTCCGATGAAGCGCTTTCCCCATATCGAGGATGAGCTGAACTTGGCCGAGGCGGTGCGGGCGCTGCAAGCGTTCACCTTCGGTGAGTATGAACGGATGCGCTATTCCGAGATGCTGGTGCTGGATGCCGATAACCAACTGGTCGGCCGGGTCAGTCTGCAGAGTATCCTCAAGGGGCTTGACCCCAATCTGGCCCAGATGTTCGAGGGCTTCCAGGGCAAAGCCGGCGAGTTTCCCAACCTGTCCATCCTCTGGGGCAACTCCTTCTTTAGCGCCTGCAACAGTCGTTTCGGAAAGAATATCAAGGAGTTCATGACTCCATTGCCCACCCCGGTCAAGGAGAACGAGTCGGCTTTGAAGGCCCTGTCGATCATGCTGGCCCACAACGAGACGGTGCTGCCGGTTTTGAATGAGGCCGGTGACGAGGTGCTGGGGGTTATTCGACTGGAGGAGATATTCAACGCCATTGTCCGCCATTGCAGCGGGACTGTTTGATGGCGTCCAAACAGTAAACGGGTTTAATTCCTAAATAAATTTGTCACGGTAAGGCGGTTGGCCAGGGTTGGTCACCGGTCGAAAGAGGGGAGAGTCATGTCTGATAGTGCTAAACAGAAAGAGGCCGCCGGGGATAGGGTTGGTATGGCGAAGCCGGCAAGCAAGATCGAGTGGTCCAAGTGGTTCTTCATGTTCCTGGGGATGGGGCTTTTCGCCTTGGTTTACCTCTCCCCACCATGGCCCAATGCCGTTGACCCCATGGGCAAGGAGTTTGTTTTAAGCCCCCAGGGCAAGGCGGCCCTGGCCCTCTTCCTGCTGGCCGGCATCTGGTGGGTTTTCGAGGTGCTGCCGATCGGGGTGACCGGCATCGCCATCGGGGTGGTCCAGGCGCTCTTCTTTATCCGGCCGGCCAGCGAGGCATTCAAAGATTTCATGGATCCCTCGGTCCTCTTTATCTTCGGCTCGCTGGTGATCGGGGCGGTCTTCACCAAGGTGGGGATTACCAAGCGGCTGGCCTACAAGATGCTCGATATCGTCGGCGAGCGGACCAGTATGATCTATCTTGGCTGCTTTGTGGTCACCGCGCTCTTGACCCATCTGATGGCCCACACCGCAGTGGCGGCCACCATGTACCCGCTGTTGCTCTCCATCTACGCCCTCTACGGCGAAGGTGATCGCCCCACCAAGTTCGGCAAGGGGCTCTTCATCGGCATGGCCTTCGTGGCCGGGGCCGGCAGTATCATCACCCTGCTCGGTGCGGCCCGCGGGATTGTCGCCCTGGGCTTCTACCAGGAGATCGTCGGCCGGGAGATCTCCTTCTTTGAGTTGACCTTCTACATGGCGCCGGTGGGCTGGCTGATGGTCTTTCTGCTCTGGGGCTTCTTTATGATCTTCTTCAAGCCCGAGAAGGCGGTTATTCCGGGGCTGCGGGAGAAAGCCCGGGAGCTTAACGCCGCCATGGGGCCGCTGACCCGCGATGAGAAGATGGCCGGGCTGATCGTTCTGGGGGTGGTGGTCTTTCTCTCCCTGCAATCCTTTATCCCGGCTCTCCAGGCCTTCAACAAGGCGGCGGTGCTGCTGGTCTCCACCATTCTCTTCTTCATCTTCAAAATCCTGGACGTCAATGACCTGGAGGCGGTGCCCTGGAACATCATCCTCCTCTTCGCCGGGGCGATGAGCATGGGTTTCTGTCTCTGGCAGACCGGGGCGGCCGAGTGGCTGGCCATCAACTGGCTGGGATTTTTCCAGGAAGCCCATTGGTTTATCTTTGTTCTGAGCATCGCCTTCTTTGTCATGCTCATGACCAACTTCATCATGAACGTGGCCGCCATTGCTATTTCGGTGCCGGTGGCTCTGGTGGTTGCTCCCTATCTGGGGGTGGCCCCGGAGGTGATCGTTTTCGCGGCCCTGGTCACCGCCGGCATGCCTTTTCTGCTGCTGGTCGGCGCGGCCCCCAACGCGATTGCCTACAACTCCAAGCAGTTTACCAGCGGTGAGTTCTTTGCCACCGGCATTCCGGCCTCCATCCTGTTGATGGCCTTGGTGGCCTTGGCGGTGCTGCTGATCTGGCCGTTGATGGGGATGCCGATCACCCTGCCGACCCCCTAGTAATTGGGCAACTGCGGCGGGTGGAGCAAAAATGCTTCCCTGCCGCAGCTCGTTTACCGCTTTGATCCGTCCTTTGCTTTAATTTTGGTATGGGGAGAACAGGGAGCGCCATGGCTGCTGTTGTTACCTTTTGCGTGATGTTTGCCTTCTGGGTGGTGATGTCGGGCAAGCTCGACCTTTTCCATCTTGGGATGGGGGTGATGGCCAGTGCCTTGGTCAGTTGGCTTTCCCGCGATCTGCTCTTTTCCGGCCATACGAAAACCCTGGGCGGCACCCTGGGCGAGATCGGTCGTTTTTTGCGCTACGCCGGCTGGCTCTTCTGGCAAGTGGTGCTGGCCAATGTCCATATCGCCGGGCTCTCCCTGTCGCCTCGGGCCATGGAGCGGATCGACCCCCGGATTATCCGTTTCAAGACCGTGCTTAAAACCGATTTTGCTCGTTTTGTCCTGGCCAACTCCATCACTCTGACTCCGGGCACGGTAACCGTTCGCATTCAGGACGACACCTTTTATGTCCATGCCATCAATCCCCAGGCGGCCGGAGATCTTGCCGGTGATGCGGTCGGGGGGCCCGGCGAGATGGAGCGCTGGGTGGCCTGGATCTTCGAGGGGGGCAAGCGTTAGGCTATGGAGCAGTTCCTGATTGCGATAGGGGTAGCGATCCTGCTGCTGATGCTGACCAGTCTTTATCGGGTGGTGCGGGGGCCGACGGTGATCGACCGGATCTTGGGGGTCAACGTGATCGGCACCAAGACCGCAGTGCTTATCATCATCATCGGTACCTTAAGTGCCCGGGTGGAGATGTTTATCGATATCGCCTTGGCCTACGCCCTGCTCAATTTTATCACCACCATCGCCGCCGCCCGCTTCTATCAGCGTCAGTCGCAACCGGTCCTGCCAGAGGTGGAGGAGGCCGAGCCGGCCCCGTCGGCCCCGCCGACTGTTGAACATCCCAAGACCACCGGGGAGGGTTCCCATGCTGCTTGATCTCGTGGTTGTGGTACTGATGGTCTGCGGCCTGCTGCTCTTTTTGGCCACCACCGTAGGCCTGCTGCGCTTTCCCGATTTCTATACCCGGGTCCATGCCGCCGGCAAGGGGGATACCCTTTCCACGGTGCTGATGCTCGGCGGGCTGATCATCTACCTGCTGCGCGATTTCAACGGCGAAACCGCTTTGACCGCCGTTAAGTTGTCGCTGATCGTCTTTTTCGTCTTTATCGCCAGTCCCACCGCCACCCACGCCATTATCGACGCGGGTTACGAGTCCAAAGTGCCTTATTGGACCAGGCGTAAGGGAGCCGGCGCCGGCTACGACGGGCCCGAGCGGCGCCGCCAAGATCGGCAGATTTAGGGGGATGGTTATGGTTTGGGATGCGAGTTTGCTCTGGCAGTTTGACCTGTTGATCCTCCTGATGATGGTGGTCTGCGCCATTGCCGCCCTCTCTTTGAAGGATCTGGTCAGCTGCGCGGTGGTCACCGGGGCCTACAGCTTTCTGATCTGCCTGATGTGGACTGAGATGATGGCGGTGGACGTGGCCTTTACCGAGGCGGCGGTGGGGGCCGGCATCAGCACGGTGATCATTCTGGGCACTGCCCAGTACATCAAGCGGAGGAGCAAGGATTGAAACGGCTTACCCTAATCATTCTGGCGGCCTGCGCCCTGATCATGCTGCTGGCGGCCTCCGATCTGCCCGATTGGGCCGATCCCGCCTCGCCGGCCAGCAGCCACCTCTCCCCCGGCTTCGTCGAACAGGCCTATGAGGCCACCCATACCCCCAACGTGGTCACGGCGGTGTTGGCCGACTACCGGGGTTACGACACCATGTTCGAGACGGTGGTGGTCTTTTTGGCCGCCCTGATTATCATGATTATTTTGCGCCGCACCCCCCATCGGCGCTTCTGCAAGATTCTGCCCCATCGCCCCCAGCGCCAAGGGCGCGACACCGTGCTTAAGGGGGCGGCCCAACTGATTATTCCGGTGATGCAGGTCTTCGCCCTCTATGTTCTCGGCCACGGCCATTACAGCCCCGGCGGCGGCTTTCAGGGCGGGGTGATCTTCGGAGCCAGTTTTATTCTGCTGGCCCTGTGCTACAACCTGGAATTCACCATCAACCGATTCCGGGAGCGGATCGTATTGCTCTGCTGCGCCGGCGGGGCCTTGCTCTATGCCGGGGTTGGGGCCCTCTGCCTGGCCATGGGCTGGAATTTTCTGGGTTATGCCGCCCTGGCCGGAATTTTGGGAGTCTCCGAGGCGATGGCCCGCTCCCACGGTATTCTGCTGGTGGAGGTGGGCGTGGGGATCACGGTCATGGCGGTTATGGTTTCGATCTATTACGATCTCGCCTCCGGCGGGGATATGCGCGAGGGGCTGTAGCTCATGGACGAACTGTTTCCCTTTATTATCGCCAAATATAACTACTGGGCCTCCCTGATCCTGCTCTTTATCGGCCTCTACGGGATGATCGCCAAGAACAACCTGATGAAGAAGATTATTGGAATGGTGATCTTCCAGACCGCCATCCTGCTCTTTTACGTCTCCATAGGGGTCAAGCGGGGCGGCACCATTCCGATTCTGGAATTCGGCGCCGACCACCAGCCTCTGCTGGATGCCACCGCCTACGCCAACCCCCTGCCCCATGTCCTGATGCTCACCGCCATCGTGGTCGGGGTCGGCACCTTGGGGGTGGCCCTGACCATCCTCCAGAAGATTCAGCGGGTCCATGGCACCATCGAAGAGGATGAGGTTCTGGAGGATTTGCGTCAATGATCGAACAGGCCCCCGCCCTCATTGTTATCATCCCGCTGCTGGCCGCCCTGCTGCTGATTCCCGCCACCCCCCTGGGGCCGCGCTTTGCTTACGGTCTGCTGGTCACCGCCCTGGCCGCCACCCTGGCCGCCGCCCTGGCCACCCTCAACCTGGTGATGGTCGCCAACGAGGCAGTTCATTACCGGATGGGCGACTGGTTGCCCCCCCACGGTATCGAGCTGGTGATCGATCATCTCAGCGGGGTGGTGCTGGTGCTGGTCTCCGGTTGCGCCCTGCTCACCGCGATCTACTCCCGGCAGAGTGCCGAGCAGGACAATCCCGACCGGCTCAACCAGTATTACGCCCTCTTTGCCCTGTTGGTTACCGGGCTTTTGGGGATGACCGCCACCGGCGATGTCTTCAATCTTTACGTCCTGCTGGAGATTTCGGCCCTCTCCAGCTACGGGCTACTGGCCCGGGGCCGGGGGCCGGCCTACTACGCCACCTTTAAATACCTGGTCGTCGGCACCATCGGGGCCTGCTTCTACCTGCTGGGGGTGGGCTATATCTACATCATGACCGGCTCGCTCAATATGGCCGATCTGGCCGAGATTCTCAGCCGTCCCGAGTTGCAGGAGTCGATGAGCGTCAAGATCGGCTTCACCCTGATTATCATCGGGGTCTGGATCAAAATGGCCCTCTTTCCGCTTCATGCCTGGATGCCCAACGCCTATAGCAAGGCTGGCACTACCACCGCCTGTCTGGTGGCCCCGCTAATGACCAAAGTTTCGATTTACATCATGATCCGTTTGATGTTCTCGGTTTTTTCGGTGGACTACGTCTTCGGGGTGATCCCCTGGCACCATCTGGTGAGCTGGCTGGCGGTGGCCGCCATTGTGGTCGGTTCGCTGACCGCCCTGGCCCAGCAGGATCTGCGCAAGATGCTGGCCTACATCATTGTGGCCGAGGTGGGTTACATGGTCGGCGGGGCCTGGCTGGCAAACGAAGCCGGGCTTACCGGGGCGATCTATCATATATTAAGTGATGCCCTGATGACTCTCTGTCTCTTTATGGCGGTGGGAGCCATAATCTACCGCACCGGCAAGAGTTCTGCCGCTGCCATGGAGGGCCTTTTTGCCAAAATGCCGATAACCGCGGCGGTCTTCGTGTTGGGATGGTTTTCCATTATCGGCATTCCGCCCACCTGTGGCTTTTTCTCCAAATGGTATCTGATCAGCGGGGGAATTGAGGCCGGCCACTGGGCTTATGTGGCGGCCCTGCTTTTCTCCAGCCTGATCAATGCGGTTATCTTTTTCCGGCTCATTGAGATTGCCTACTTCGGCAATTTTGCCACCCACGACGGCCACCACGCTGCCCCGGCCCGCAACGAGGCCCCGTTCACCATGCTGCTGCCCATGGTGGTTACCGCCGCCCTGCTGATCATGGTCGGGCTCTATACCAGTGAAATCATCACCGCCCTGGTGGGAAAAGCGATCCCGCCCGGTCTCTAGCGGCGGCCATTGAGGAATGTAGAACGATCATGACGGAACTTCCCTTCATCCCCGCAACCCCGGCTTTGGCCATTCTGGTCTCGCTGGTCGCCGTCCCGCTGATTTACTTGAGCGGCCGCCGCCCCAATCTGCGCGAGGGTTGGACCCTGCTGGCGGCCGGGCTCAAGTTTCTGCTGATTTTATCCATGGCTCAGTGGATTCTGGCCGGCAACACCCACACCTACGAACTGATCCGGATTCTGCCGGGGCTCTCCCTGAGCCTGACGGTGGACGGGTTCGGGATGCTCTTCGGTCTGGTGGCCTCATCGCTCTGGATAATCACCTCGGTCTATTCCATCGGTTATATGCGGGGTCTGAACGAGCACGCCCAGACCCGGTTTTTCGCCTGCTTCGCGGTGGCGCTGGCCGCCACCGTGGGGGTGGCCTTCGCCGGCAATCTCTTTACCCTTTATGTGTTCTACGAGATTCTTTCCCTCTCCACCTATCCCCTGGTTACCCACCATCAGGATAAAGAGGCCAGGGGAGGGGGGCGCAAATATTTGACCTATCTGCTCTCTACCTCCATCGGGCTGGCCCTGCCGGCCATGCTGATCACCTATCATCTAACCGGCACCCTGGAATTTTCCAGTATGGGTATCTTCCCGGCCGACACCGCCAAGCCGCTGCTGACCATCCTGTTGCTGATGTTTATGTTCGGCTTCTCCAAGGCCGGGATGATGCCTTTCCACTCCTGGCTGCCCGGGGCGATGGTGGCCCCGACCCCGGTCTCCGCCCTGCTCCATGCGGTGGCGGTGGTCAAGGTGGGGGTTTTCAGTGTGGTCCGGGTGATCACCGGGATCTTCGGGATTGATCTGCTGACCGCGACCAGCCTCAATACCCTGATCTGCCTGGTGGCCGGCTTCACGGTGATCACCTCCTCGCTGATTGCTCTCTCCCAGGACAACCTTAAACGGCGACTGGCCTTCTCCACCATCGGTCAGCTCTCCTACATTATTCTGGGGGCGGGAGTGGCCAGCACCCTGGCGGTTCAGGGCAGTATGCTACATATCGCCATGCATGCCTTCGGCAAGATCACCCTCTTTTTCTGCGCCGGGGCCATCTTTGTAGCCACCGGCAAGAAGTACATCAGTGAAATGGTGGGAATCGGCCGGCGGATGCCGGTCACCATGATCGCCTTTTTCGTCGGCTCCCTGAGTGTTATCGGGCTGCCGCCGGCCGGCGGCCTGATCAGTAAATGGTATATGGTTCTGGGGGCAATGCAGGCGGATATGCTATGGGTTATGGTGATCTACCTGATCAGTTCATTCTTGAACGCCGCCTATTTTCTCCC
>DSDS01000032.1 GCA_011048585.1 Desulfurivibrio alkaliphilus
AAACACCCCCAGCGACTTGCCCTTCTTGCCCGGCCCCCCCGCCCAATGGGTGAGATCGAAATCGCCGCTGTCCTCAAAAGCGGAGTCGCCGGCCATCCCGCCGCCGCCACCAAGGGGCAGGCTGTAGGTCAGGGTCCGCCGGGCCCAGCCCGCCTCTCCCCGGGACTTGAAGGTAAGCATCGGCTCCAGGGTGACCTCCGCTTCGGCTGGAAAGAGGAACGGCAGGGCTGGGCCGTCCAGGGGCCGCAGGTCAAAGAGGCGCAAAAAAGCGCCAACCCGCTCGCTGCGCCGGTAGCGATAGCGGGGGGCGGCAACATCGTCCATTGACTTCGAAATACCGACCACCCCGTTATAGCGGGGAAAGGCATCCAGATCGGCGGATGCTCCCTCCAGCTCCAGGTAACCGGCCGGTTCAACCCATTGGTCGTCGGAGCCGACCCGGCCGGCCACCCCGCCACTGATCTTCAGATCGTAGATGCGCAGGGTGCCGCCGGGCAGGGTAAACTGCTGCCGATCCGGGTCGTTATACTTCTCCTCCAGGGCGCCGTAGTCGGCGCCGGCTTGTCCCCTGAACTCGCTGACCACGTAGCGTAAACCCGATTCGGCCAGATAGTAGGCCCGGGCCGCCTGATTGGCATGGACCTCGGCCATCCCGGAGGAGCCGATCAGCGAAACCACCCCCGCGGCCAACAGGGCCACCACCACGATGGTCCCGATCAGGCTGAGGAGGATGGAACCCCGGGCGGAGCTTAAGCTTAGTGGCGTAAAACTTGTTGCCGGCGGGGAAACTAGGCGATCTGGCACGATTAGGGCTCCCGGATCAGTAAGTATTGCGGGGCAGGACGGAGGTGGCGAACAGCACCGGCACCCCCCCGCTGCGATGGGCCAGCCGCAAGTCAATCTCCAGCTGGCCGGCGGCGGAGTAGGAAAGATTGAAGGCGGCAACCTGATCCACCAGGACATTGCCGTCCAGGGTGATGGTCCCGCCGCTGAAAGCCAGAACATTGGCCGGAGTGTCCTGGCGGATATTGGTGTAGGAGAAAGGCAGCGCCACCGCCCCCTCCGGCCCGACACAGTCGAAGCAATCCTGGAACTCCCGCACCATTCTGCTCAGGGCCAACTGAGCTTTCTGGCTGAGCACACTGTTTTCCCGGGCCAGCAGATAACCCCTGGCCCCCGCGGCGATCCCCCCGCCGGCCATGACAAACAGCAGGCCCAGCAGCACCAGCACCGCGATCACTTCTATCAGGGTAAATCCATTTTTCCGCATGGCCCGATCCCGAAATTATGGGTCATAGGTGAAGTAGCCCACCAGAACCGGCTGGCCTGCCGGAATCTCCACCTTGCAGATGGCAAAATCAGGGGTGCCGAAGCCCGCCAGTTCCGCCGGGGAAAGGGGGACGCAATTGTAATCGCTCTTAAACGCGCTCCAGCACTCCTGGAGATAGCCGCCGGCCTGGCACTGGTTATAGGCGCCCACCGCCTCCTCCATCTCCCGTTGCAGTTCGGCCAGCTCGCCGGTCATCCGCAGCGGCTGATAACTGCGCACCATGGTGGAGGAGAGGAAAACAAAGAGCATGGCCCCCATGATGGCGACGATGGTGATGGCGACGATCACCTCGATCAGGGTGAACCCCCCTTGCCGTGCCCCTGCCGCCCCGGTCATGGAATAAACCCCGTTTCCCGGGTGATGGTAACGGCATGCGCTCCCCCGGCCACCTTGATCTCCCCGGCCTGAGGCGTAAAATCGATCAGATCGGTGAAGGGACGGCCATAGTAATCAAAGCCCACTAAACTAAAACCGCCAGCCCACTCCAGGAGGGGAGCGGTTACGGTATCACTCTCCTCTGCCGGGAACCGGAAGGTGGTCAACCCTCCATCTTCTTCGCGCCGGAAAAGCCGGTAGCCGTCACCGACCTTTTCAATCCCCCAGATATCGGGAGCGGCGGGACCACCACTGTTGATGGCCCGCAACTGGGCGTAACGCAGGTGATTTTTCAGCGTGGCCGCCTGAGCGGCGGCCTCCACCTCCCGGGGGGAGGTCAGCCGGCCGATGATCACCAGGGCCAGGATCGCCAGCAGGATCAACACCAGCACCACCTCCACCAGGGTGAAACCCGCCGCCCGCCGGGCTAAAGGCTGGCGGCTCCGGGGGGCGATACTGGATAGTTCCGGCAACTTCATGCTGTTGGTTTGCTCCCTCAACCCTGTTTATCCCGGACAACCGGCCGGCAGCGGTTGCCCAACCGACCCCCATGGGGTAGAATGGGCGGCGCTATGATCGGCCACCGCCGCCAAATATGGCCCCTGTTTGCCCTCCCGCTCTGCTGGCTGCTGCTCCTGAGCGGCTGCGCCACCACCCAGCCCAGCAACCACGCCAACATTTGCGATATCTTCGCGGAGAACCGCTCCTGGTATCGGGCCGCCATCCGCGCCGAAAAGCGCTGGCAGGTCCCACCCCCGGTAACCATGGCCTTTATCTACCAGGAATCGGCCTTCCAGGCCCGGGCCCGGCCGGAGCGGACCCGCCTGCTGGGAATCATACCCTGGAAGCGGCCCTCCAGCGCCCGGGGCTACGCCCAGGCCCTGGACGGGACCTGGAGCGAATACCGGCAAGCCACCGGCAACTGGCGGGCCCGACGGAGCAATTTCGCCGACGCCACCGATTTCATCGGCTGGTACAACCACCACAGCCAACGCCGCAACCGAATCCCCCCCACCGACGCCCGCAACCTCTACCTGGCCTACCACGAGGGCCACGGGGGCTACGCCCGGGGCACCTATCGCAACAAGCCCCGGCTGCTGAACACCGCCAACCGGGTGCAGCAGAACGCCGACCGCTACCAGCGGCAGTACGACCAGTGCGAGAAGGAGCTGAGCCGGGGCTGGCTGCGGCGGCTGCTCTTCTAAACCGTTCAGGCGACTACTCGGAGGGGACAGATTTCAAATCTGTCCCCGATTGCGCTCTCCCCGTCAACTATCCTGAATGGTGAAAGTTTTGGTTTTGGTGGCACTGCTGTCCGCAAACCAGGCGGGGCCGGCGGTAATCTCGATGGTCACCACCCCGGTCGCGGTCGCATAGCTGTAACTGGCCGTAAAGTCACCCAGGTTGGTGGGGATAGCCACGTCGGTGGTCCCCGTCCCCCCGGTCCACGCATTGCCGGTGATCCCCGTGGGCGCATTGGCGTTGGTGAGCAAAAACTGGGCGTAGCTCAAGGTGGCATTGGAGGAGGCCGCGCCAATGGCCGCTTCCACCGCCTTTTCCTGGGCATCGCTCTGCAAATTGACAAACCGGGGAATCGCCACCGCCGCCAGGATTCCCAGAATCACCAGCACCGCGATGATCTCGATCAGGGTAAAACCACCCTGGGAACGCCGCAAACTTTTCCTTTCCATCAAACTTCCTCCTCAACTGTTTTAATGTATACAACCCTCACGGCCCCGACCATCGAAACCGCGCAACCGCTTGGTGCCCCATCGGCACCGACTATAGCATTTAGCGACGCGACCCGCCAGCCCGGTTAACCGACGGTTTGCACCATATCCCACATCGGCATGAAGATGGCCAGGGCGAAAAAGCCCACCACCGCCGCCAGGGCCACGATCAGCAGCGGCCCCAGCAGTTCGGTCATCCGGCCCACCTCGTACTCCACCTCGTCATCGTAATGATCGGAGATATCCTGCAGCATCTCCTCCAACCGGCCCGACTCCTCACCCACCGCCACCATGTTGATCACCATGGGGGTGAAATATTTGGCGGACCGCAGGGGATCGGAGATTCCCCGCCCCTCCCGGAGCTTGTCGCCGATCTTATCAAACTCATGGGAGATGGCGCTGTTACCGATGGAGTCCGAGATGATCCGCATGGAATCCAGCACCCCGATCCCGCTCATCTGCAAAATGGCAAAGATACTGGCAAAACGGGACATGGCCGCCTTGCAGAAGACCGGGCCCATGATCGGCAGGGCCAGAAACAGACGATCCCGCCGCAACCGTCCGGCGGGGGTTTGCTGGTACCAGTAAACCCCCGCCAGCAGCAGCAGAATCAAGGGCAGGCTGACCATCCACCACTGCAGGAGGATGGCATGGAGAGCCATGGCCATCCGGGTGGGCAGGGGCAGGGTCAGGTTGGCCCCGGCAAAGATGCTGGCGAAGGCGGGCACCACAAAACTGAGCAGAAAAAGGAAGGCGGCCACCAGGGCCCCCACCACAATTTTGGGATACTGCATGGCGGAGTTGATCCGGGCCTTGATCCGATGCTCATGGTCCATGATATAGACCAGACGCTCCAGCACCCCGGCCAGGGAGCCGCTGGCTTCGCCGGCCCGAATCATGCTGATGTACAGGGGCGAAAAAACACTGGGATGGGAGGCAAAGGCGTCTCCCAAAGAGCCCCCGGCGCTGATCTCCTCGCCCATCTGGGCCACCACCCGCTTCAGCTTGCCGTTCTGGGTTTGAAACTCCAGGATCCGCAGCGCCTCGACCACCGCGATCCCGGCCTTGAACAGGGTGCGGAACTGCTTGGTGAAGAAGATCAGGTCCACCGGCCGGATCCGCTCCAGGGCCAGCTCCAGCCGCTGGAGATAGCCCCGGAGGAAGCTTTCCCCGCTGGCCACCTCGGTGGGCAACAAGCCCCGCTCCGCCAGGGCCAGATAGACCGCCTCCCGGTTCTCCGCCTCCAGGGTTCCGGCAACCACGGTGCCCACGTCGTCGATGGCTTTGTAGGAAAATTTCATCGCCTAGACCATGACCGCCGCGGTGGCTTCCTCGACGGTGGTTATTCCGGCCAGGATTTTGGCGGCGCCGTCCTCTTTCAGGGTGCGGAGCTTGCCGGCCTGTTGCATGGCCCGGGTGATCGCCTGGGATGAGGCCCGCTGCATGATCAGCTCCTGCACCGTTTCATCATTGGGCAGAATCTCGTAGAGTCCCACCCGTCCGGCGTAACCGGTCTGCCGGCACTGAAAACAGCCGCCTCCCCGAAAAAACTCGGCACCGGCCACCTGTTCCAGCCCCCAGAAGTGGAGCAGGGCCCGATCGGGCTCATACCTCTCCCGGCAGTGGGGGCAGGTTTTACGGACCAGCCGCTGGGCCACCGAAACCAGCAGGGAGGAAGCGATCATAAAGGGTTCCACCCCCATGTCCAGCAGCCTGGTGATCGCCCCGGCGGCGTCGTTGGTATGGACGGTGGAGAGCAGCCGGTGACCGGTAAGGGCCGCCTGCACCGCGATATCGGCGGTCTCTCGGTCGCGGATCTCGCCCACCATCACCACGTCGGGGTCCTGGCGCAGGATCGAGCGCAGGCCGGAGGCGAAGGTCATCCCCGCCTTGCGGTTAAGCTGCACCTGGCGAATCTTTTCCATCCGGTATTCCACCGGATCTTCCAGGGTGACGATGTTGATCGCGGGCTGATTGAGTTCGCGGAGGATGGCGTAAAGGGTGGTGGATTTCCCGCTGCCGGTGGGGCCGGTGGCCAGGATCATCCCGTAGGGCTTGCTCACCAGGCCGGCCAGCCTGGTCCGTTCCGCCTCGTTCATCCCCAGCTCTTCCATGGTATAGATGCCGCCCCCCATGTCGAGCAAGCGCAGCACCACGTTTTCCCCATGGATGGTGGGCAGGGTGGAGACCCGGACATTGATCTCCCGCTTGGCCATATTGATGGTGAAACGACCGTCCTGGGGGATTCTGGTAGTGGCGATATCCATGTTGGCCAAAATCTTGAGGCGGGAGACAAGGGCCATGTGCAGGTTGCGAGGCGGAGCCGGCACCTCCTGCAACTTGCCGTCGATCCGGAAGCGCAGCTGGATATACTTTTTTTCCGGGCTGATATGGACATCGCTGGCCTTTTCGATCACCGCCTGGGAGAGGATGGAGTTGACCAGGCGGATAACCGGGGCATCCTCGGCCATACTCTGCAGGGAGGAAACCGCCACCTCGCCGGCCGACTCCTCGCTCTCCCGCTCCCCCACCTCCAGGGTGGCCATATCCTCCATCAGGCCGTCAAGGCCGGTCCGCAACCCGTAAACGCTGGCGATCAACTGTTCAAATTCGCTCTCCGGGCAGATGTAGGGCTGCACCTCCTTGCCGGTGGAACCCTCGATGGCGTCAAGGGCGTAAATATCCATGGGATCGGTCATGGCCACCAGCAGCACCGACCCCCGCAGGCCCAGGGGAACAGCCCGGTGTTTCTGGGCCAACTCGGGGGCCAGCAGGATAGCCAGCCGGGAATCGATCATGAAATCGGTAAAGGAGAAACGGGGAATTCGCAGCTGCCTGCTCACCAGCTCGATGATCTGCTCTTCCCGGACGATCCCGTTGCGGATCAGGTATTCACCCAGGCGCAGGCTGGACTTGGCCTGATCCTCCAGGGCCCGGTCCAGCTCTTCCTGCCCGATTATGCCGGCCGAGACCAGCATCTCGCCCAACATCACTTTCTTTCTCAAGGTCACTACCTCTAGCTCGGGTGATCGATCATATGCCGTCGGTCCGGGGGGCCGGGCCGGGATCCGCGGCCACCCGGACGATCTCGGCCGACAGCGCCGTCGATTGGCGCAAAACCTCCCCGGCCGCTCCGGCTTCCGACAAGCTGCCGAAGTGGCGGTTGAGCAAAACCAGATAAACCAGCCCCTGCCCACCATCCCGGGCCAGGGCCAGACGCAGGGGCAACTCCCCCTGGTGCCGGCGCAGGAAGGCAAAGGCGGCGGCCAGATCGGGCCGGAGGGCCAGTTTCAGCCAGTAGCCGGGGGCCGGGGCGAACTCGGGGCCGGGAGCGGGCAGGCGCAGTACCTGGCCGACCATGATCCGGTCGGGGTCGCTGAGCCCTGGATTGAGCGCCATGGTTCGCTCCAGCAAGGGAGCCAGCCGCCCAGGCCGCTCGCTACCGGCAAGCCGGGCCAGCAGGCCACCCAGGGTTTCGCCCTCCAGGATCACGATCTCCCCCAGCTCCTCCGATCCGGTAAACTCCAGAGCGAGCCGGAGCGGCAACTCCAGGACCGGCTCCGGAACCGGCACCGGAGTTGCCGCCGCGGAGGTCGGCTGCCCCACCACCGCCTCGGCCTCCCGGAAAAGGGGATAGCAGTAAAAGGCTCCCAGGGCCAGCAGCAACACCAGGGCCAGGGCGGCCAGGACCGGCCGCCGACCGCTGGCCGGCGACACCCATCCTTCCCCCTTGAGGACAAAACGAACCACCCGCCAGCCCGCCCTGATCCGCCCCTGCACGATCAGGGCCAGAATCACCTTGTGGCAAAGGTTGACGATCCGGCGGGGGTAGCCGCCGGTGGCCCGGTGGATCAGCCAGAGCGCCGGGAAGCTGAAAGCAACCGGCGGCAGACCCTCGGGATGGGCCAGGCTGAGGCGGAAACCGATCATGGCCCGGGTTTCGGCGAAACTCAACGGCCGCAGCCGATAAAGCAGGTTGATCCGATCCTGGAAATTGGGTTTGGCCGCCAGCCGCTCGGCAAACTCCTCTTGGGCAAAGATAATGATCTGCAGCAGCTTGCTCTCGTTGGTCTCGTAGTTGAGCAGCTCCCGCAGCAGCTCCAGGCTCTCCTCCTCCAGCTTCTGACCCTCGTCGATGACCAGCAGGGTGATCCGGCCCTTTTCCACTCCCTGGCGGAAAAGGTGTTCCTTGATCCGCTCCTTGAGCAGGCGGGGGCTTAGGCGCTCACCCGCCCGTTCCTCGCCGCCAACCCCCATCAACCGCGCCAGGTGGTCGAGCAACTGCCGCGGCGAATCGAAGGTCGGGTCCATAACCAGATGGACCTCGACGGCCGGATCATGCCCGCAGCGCCGCAGCAGTTGCCGGCAGATGGTGGTCTTGCCGGTGCCGACCCGGCCCAGGACCACACTCAGGCCCCGCTTGAGCCGCAGGGCCACCTCCAGTTGCTGCAGACACTGGAGGTGGACGGCGGACTCGAAGAAGAACTCCGGGTCCGGCGAGTTGGAGAACGGCTCGCGGTTCAGTTGCAGCAGCTGGAAATATTCCATGGCGGCTGCTCCATCAGGGGGCGGCGATTCTCTGCGGCAAGATGACCGGGGTCAGAAAAATCAAAACCTCCTCCATGCCGCTGGCCTTGCTGGAGCCGCGAAAAAACCAGCCCAGGCCGGGAATATCCTTGAGTCCGGGCACCCCGCTGTTGGTGTCGGCCAACTGCTGTTTGGTGAGCCCCGAAATCACGATGGTTTCGCCGTTGGCCACATTGAGATTGGTTTCGGTCTGCTTCTTGATGATAAAGGGGTTGCCCTCCACCTGCCGGCTCAGGTCAACCTCATCCTTGGTGACCGCGATCTTCATCCGCAGGTTGTCGGCGTCGATGATGTTGGGAGTTATCTCCAGCCGCAGCACCGCGTTCTCGTAGCGCACGGTGCGGTCGCCGTCGGTGGTGGTCACCACCGGAATCCGGGTGCCGTTCTCGGTGAAGGCCATCTGGTTATCCATGGTGGTGATGGAGGGCTGGGACAAGATATTGACCTTGCCGTCCTCCTGCAGGGCCTGGAGCTGGAGGCTGAGGAAGTTCCAGTTGCTGGAGCCGTAAAGCAGGCCCAGGGCGGAGGTGATGGGTGAGCCGTCGGGATTCGTCCCGCCGCCCAGCAGGGTTTCCTGGCCGGTGGCCGGCAGCAGGGCGGCGGGGTCAAGCCCCTCGGTGATCCCGTGGGGCCGGTTCTGCCCCGCCAGGTAACGGCCCGACCACTGGACTCCCAGGTCGCGGGCCACCGACTTGGAGGCCTCGACGATGGTGGCCTCGATCAGCACTTGGGGTCGGGGCCGATCGAGAACGGCAATCATCCGGCCCACCCTTGCGAGATCCTCCTGGGTGGCCTGGATCACCAGGGAGTTGGAGTGGCGGTCCACCACCACCGATCCCCGGGCATTGCCTTCGCCATCCTTGGTCAGCATGGCCAGCAGAGTCTCCCGCAGCTCCTCGGCATTGGCATAGCTTATCTTGACGATCTGGGAGGCCAGCGGCGCCACCCGGCCGATCTCGATCCGATGGGCCCCCTTCTTCTCCTTGACCGCCGCCAACCGCAAATCATGCTCCATATCGTCGATGGTCATCACCCGCAGGATATCCCCCTCCCAGGCATAAGTCAGGCCGTGGGTGGCCAGCACGCCGCGGAAGGCCTGATCCCAGGCCACGTTGTGCAGATGCACGTCGGTGCTGCCGGTGATGGCGGGGTTGATGATCAAATTGAGCTCGGCCAGCCGGGCCAGACTGCGCAAAACCGAGGTGATGGGGACGTCCCACAGATGCATGCTGACCGGCCGGGTCGGCATGGGGCGGAGCTCCTCCTCCAGGCCGGTGATGGTTTCCACCTGTTCCACCAACGGCTCCAGCAGCACGCTTTCCCGCCGCGGCGCGGGGGAGTGGCCCTTGGAATCATCGGCCAGCAACCGCCACTCCTCGAAGAAGCCCTCCTGCTGGAGCTGCGACTTCTGGGCGGCGCAGCCCGACAGCAAGAGCAGCGACAGGGCCAGACCGAAAGCCAACATGACCCGGCGACAACTCATCTTCCTTCCTCCTCTTCAAAGGGAATGACCACCAGGGTTTCCCGGGTATCCACGGCGATCAGCACCCGATCGGGATAGATGTGCCGCAGGCGGGCGCCGGCGATCTCCAGTGCTTCGTTTTCGCCGAACTCCCGGTCGTTGATAATCGCCATCCTCCGGGGGCCCATCTCGACGTAGCCGGTGTAGCGGAAAAGGTGTTCGAAATCGCCCCCCCCCAGTTCGACGGGACTTTTTTCGGTACGAAAATGGAAGGGGTCCACCAGCCAGGGCCGGTTGAGGGCCCGGGCGGCCTCCCGCTCCCGCTCCCCGATGGCCAGCCGCGGCAACTGCTCGGCAATTTCCCGGCGCAGCTCCCCGGAAGCCCCCGTCACCACCGAGGCCGGCGGCTCCAGCCCCCGACCCGGGTCGGTCAACAGCACCCAGCCGCCAATCACCATCGCCACCCCGGCCAGGGCCAGCAAAATTTTTTCTCTCTTTTCCATCGCTCGGCTTCAGCTCACCGTTCTATTTGCGCAACTTTACCAGCAACTGCAGGGTGTATTCCCGGCCCCCGATTATTTCCCGGATCTGGAGAGAGGAGACCGCCTGGAGATAGGGGATCTCCAGCAGCCCGAGCAGCAGCTCACGCAGGGCCGGAAAATCCCCCTCGATCACCAGATCGACCAGCAGCAGATCGGAGCCCCCTTCCAGGGAGGCGGGGCTGGGAGTGGCCGAAACCAGCTTCATCCCGGCCAGTTGGCTGACCCGCTCCAGCTCGGGGGCGATCCGGCCGACCTCACCCTCCAACCCCTCCAGGGGCGGAACCGGGGGCACACCCAACTCCTCCCGAGCTTTTTGCAAGGCGGTGAGCCGCGCGTAGAGGGGGTCCAGGAGCTTCGCCTCCTCGATCCGCGCCTCGGTCTCGGCAATCTGGCGGCGCAGCCCCTCGGCATCCTGGCGAGCCGGCAGCACCAGCAGGAAACTGACGGCCAGCAATCCCATGAAGCCGGCCGCCAGATAGAGCAACATCGCCACCGGAGTATTGCCCTTGATGACCATTGTCGACGTCGCCAAAAGTCGCGACGACGATGGGGACCCCTTTGTAACTACTTGTTTTCGCATAGCCTACCAACACGTTTGGCGGGTTTTTGCAAGGCCATCATCATTGGCGACCAGGCCCAGCTTCAACCATATTGCATGGAGAGGGTAAATTTCAAAACCTTACCGATTCCCGGGTAGATCTCCTCGGTGGTTTTTTGCAACCGAACGTTGCTGAACAGCCCGGAGGCCTGCAACCGCACGATATATCCCGTCAAATATGAGTCGAGCAGTTGCCGGTTGCCGTCGACAAAGCCATCCAGAATGAGATTGCCGGCTCCGGTGGCACCCTTCTCCCCGGCATCGATCATGATGCTGTGGAGCCGCACGTTGGGAGCCATCGAGACCGCCGCCACCTCTCCCAGCACCGCGATGGTCTTATGGCGGACCAGCGACCGTTCGGTTTCATCCCGGCTTTTACGCGCCTGGGCAAATAGGGCGCTCAGATACTGGGGGCTAAGCTCCGGGCCCAGGGCGGCCAGTTCGGCCTGCCGGCGGTCGAGTTCCGCCTGGTAGCCGGCCCGGGTGTGGGCCTGCCAGCCATAAAAAATCAGGGCCAGGCCGAGCAGCAGGGCCAGGCCGACAACCGCCGCCCGTTGGGTCAAGCGATCCTTGCGGGCCTGTTCTTTCTCTCGGTAGGTATAGAGAAAATTGGTGGTGGAGCCGACCTCGGCCAGGGCCAGGCCCAGGGGAACGGCAAAGAGAATTCGCTCCGCCGGAGCGGCGGGGGCGTGGATGGCGGCCAGGCTGGGCCCCGCGACGGCAAAGGGGTCGAGAGTTTCGACGGTCAGAGCCAACTGCTCCTGGAGGTAGGTGGCCAGGCCCGGAAACAGGGCGGCCCGACCGGAAAGGATCAGCTTTTCCGGCCGAGAAAAGTGGAGAGTCTGCTCGAAGTACTCGAAGGTTCGCTCGATCTGGTTGGCCAGGCGGCCCAAAGCCGGAGTGATCAGCTGCAGCAGCTCTTCCGCCTGACAGACACCGTCTTCACCCCTCCCCCTCAACTGGCCCTCGAAGCGGGCCAGGGCCTCGGCGGCGGAAAGCTCCGTGGGGCTCTCCTCCACCATGGCCTCGACAAAGCTGTTACTGCCGGTCCGGATATTGCGACTGAACAGGAAATCATGCCGGGCGAAAAGATCGATTCGGGACCATTCCCGATCCAGGTGGACATGGGCCCATGACTCCCCCGGCGGGGCGGCGGAACCGGCGCCCAGCAGGTTGTTGATCGCCGCCGCCTCACAACTCACCCCGCTCAAGGCAAAACCGGCCCGGCGATAGAGCCGCTGCACGGCCCCCACCGCCTCGCGACGGGCCAGGTAGCAGACCACCTGCAACTTGGGAATCCCCTTGTCCATCACCTCCCCCACCAGGGAGTAGTCGAAGATCACCTGCTGCTCGTTGAAGCGTTTCTCCTTCTGCATCGCCCAGTAAACGGCACTGGATAGATCCCGGGCCGAAGCCTTGGGGAGGCGCAGGGGGTAAACCTCAAGCTGGTCGGAGGGCAACACGGCCCAGATCCGGGCGGCGGCCACCCCGAAGTTCTGGAGGGAGGTTTTGAGAAAGGCGGGAAAGGTCTTGTCGGCGGGGGTCAGGTTGCCGGGATAGGGATAGGTCTTGCAGTCATCCAGCCGCCGGCTCCCGACAGGGCCGGTCATCCTCACCAACCGCAGGGCGTCATCCTCAACCAGCACCCCCACAACCGGACCTTTGCCGGCGGCGGCAAATAGCCGGCTCCCCTCCCGGGCGGCGGCAGGCGAGACAGGGGCGGGCGAAGACTCCACCTGGGAGTTTCCGCGAATGATTTCAATCAGTTTCTCGGTGGATGAGCCCCCGTTCACATCCTTCATTCCTGGCCCCTCATCGTGCAAAATTGGTTGCCGGAAAACAGAACAGCAAACCATTTTTTTGTCAATGGGTTTGAACTGTTTTTGAAAAAAAACAGCATGTTTTGTTAATTTTCTTGCCGAAGGCCCAAGCTCCGGCCGGCGGGCCGTTATCGCCCTTCCCCTTTGGGCTTGACATTGCCCGGTGAAGCGGTGAAAGTGGAAACGAACCGTAAGGAGGAGCCCGCCATGCCGAAGAAAGATTGGAAAGCCGAGACCATCGCCCTGCACGGAGGGCATACCCCGGATGTGGCCACCCGCAGCCGGGCGGTCCCCATCTACCAGACCACCAGCTACGTCTTCGCCGATACCGACGATGCCGCCTCGCTTTTTGCTCTCAAGCCCGAGGTGTGGGCCCCGCGCCTGAACCTGGATACCCCGGGCTTGCGCCCTGAGGATTTTCCCGCGCAGGCCACCGGCAATATCTACACCCGGATCATGAACCCCACCACCGACGTGCTGGAACGGCGGATGATGATGCTGGAGGGGGGCATCGGGGCTTTGGCCACCAGTTCGGGCTCCTCCGCCATCACCTACGCCATCATGAACATCTGCGAGGCCGGGCATCACCTGGTGGCCGCCTCCAGCCTCTACGGCGGAACCTACAACCTGCTGCAGCACACCCTGCCCCGCTACGGCATCACCTCCACCTTTGTGGCCGCCGACCGGCCCGAGGCCTTCGCGGCGGCGATCACCGACAAAACCCGCGGCATTCTGGTGGAAACCATCGGCAACCCGCGCCTGGACACCCCGGATCTGGCCGCCATCGCCCAGGTGGCCCACCGGGCGGGGATTCCTTTGATCGTGGACAACACCGTGCCCACGCCGGCCCTCTGCCGGCCCTTCGAGTTCGGAGCCGATATCGTGGTCCATTCATTGACCAAGTTTTGCGGGGGGCACGGCAACTCCATCGGCGGAGTGATCGTCGATTCGGGCAATTTCGACTGGCAGGCCGCCGGCAAGTTCCCCATGCTCACCGAGCCCGACGCCTCCTACGGCGGGGTGGTATGGAGCCAGGCGGTGGGCAAGGCGGCTTATGTAATCCGGGCCCGGACCATTCTGTTGCGAGACACCGGGGCCTGCCTTGCGCCGATGAACAGCTTTCTGCTGCTCCAGGGGATCGAAACCCTCACCTTACGGATGGAACGCCACTGCGCCAACGCCATGGCCGTGGCCGAATTCCTGCAAGACCATCCGGCGGTGGAGTGGGTTCTCTACCCCGGACTGGCCAGCCACCCCACCCACGCCATGGCGAAAAAAACGCTGCGGGGGGGCTATGGCGCCCTGGTGGGCTTCGGGATCAAGGGCGGACTGGAGAGCGGCCGCGGGTTCATCAACAGGCTTAAGCTGTTCAGCCACCTGGCCAATATCGGCGACGCCCGGAGCCTGGCGATCCACCCGGCCTCCACCACCCACTCCCAGTTGACCCCGGCCGAGCAGCAGGCGGCGGGAGTCTCCCCCGATTTTGTCCGCCTCTCGGTGGGGCTGGAACATATCGATGATCTCCGGGAGGATCTGGCCCAGGCCCTGGACCGAGGAGCGAGTAGCTGAAGATGGTAGGCCCCGCGCCCTTGCGATACGGCCGTCGACTGCTGCTGATTCTGCTGCTGCTGGCTCCCCTCTGGTGGCCCCACCTGGGCAGCCAGGCCGCCGGCGAGGAAAAGGGCTCTCCGGCGGGCACCCCGGCCCCGGTGGCGGTTCTCACCGTCAGCGACGCCATTGGCCCGGCCACCGCCGACTACATTAAACGGGGATTAAACCGGGCCGCGACCATGGGCGCCCAACTGGTGGTCCTGCAGATGGACACCCCCGGCGGCCTCGATACCGCCATGCGGGAGATCATCAAGGATATCATCGCCTCGCCGGTCCCGGTGGCCACCTTTGTCTATCCCTCCGGGGCCCGGGCCGCCAGTGCCGGCACCTACATTCTCTACGCCAGCCACGTCGCCGCCATGGCCCCGGGGACCAACCTGGGGGCGGCCACCCCGGTGGCGATCGGGGGGCCCGGCACCCCGTCCCCGGGTGGTGATCAGGGGGGGGAGGCGGAAAACGATCAGGAGCGGGAGGGCACGGAAAAGGAAGCGCCGGCCGGGGATGCCCTCACCCGCAAGCAGATCGAGGATGCCACCGCCTATATCCGCAGCCTGGCCCAGATGCGCGGCCGCAACATGGAGTGGGCTGAACGGGCGGTTCGGGAAGCGGTGAGCCTGCCGGCCGAAGAGGCGGCGGCCACCAACGTGGTGGACCTGGTGGCCCGCGATCTTGCCGATCTGCTGGCTCAAATCGATGGCCGCCGGATCGTGTTGCCCGCCGGCGAGATCACCCTGAATACCGCCAACGCCCCCACCGTCGCCATCGACCCCGACTGGCGCAACCGCTTTCTGGCCACGGTCACCAACCCCAGCGTGGCCTATATCCTGATGCTGATCGGGGTTTACGGTCTGTTGCTGGAGTTTTACAACCCCGGCTTTTTCGTGCCGGGGGTCACCGGCGCCATCTGCCTGCTGCTGGCGCTCTACGCCTTCCACCTCCTGCCGGTAAATTATGTGGGGGTGGGGTTGATTCTGCTGGGGGTCGGATTCATGACCGCCGAGTTGATGATCCCCTCCTTCGGTATCCTGGGCATCGGCGGAGTGGTGGCCTTCGTGATCGGATCGGTGATGCTTATGGATACCAGTGCTCCGGAATTTACCCTCCCCTGGCCCCTGATCATCGTGGTGACCCTGGCCACCGTGGTTTTTCTGCTGGGGGTGATCGGCATGGCCCTGAAAGCCCGGCGACGGCCGGTGGTGGCGGGGGCCGAAGAGATGGTGGGAGCCCTCGGCAAGGCGATAACCGATTTCGATGAACAGGGTCGGGGCTGGATCATGGTGCACAGCGAAAACTGGAAGGCCAAAAGCGCCAAGCCGATTCACCAAGGCCAGCAGGTCAGGGTGGTCGCCATCAACGGCTTGGAACTGGACGTGGAATAGCAAGGAGGATAACAGGATGATCGACGGTTATTTTATTTTGATGGTGCTGGCGGGCCTAGTCCTGCTGGCGGGCTACACCTTCCGGATTTTACGCGAGTACGAGCGGGGGGTGGTTTTCCAGCTGGGCCGGTTCTGGCGGGTTAAGGGGCCGGGCCTGATCATCGTGGTCCCCGGCCTGCAGCAGATGGTCCGGGTGGATCTGCGCACCCTGACCATGGATGTGCCCAGCCAGGACGTGATCTCCCGGGACAACGTCTCGGTCAAGGTCAACGCGGTGGTCTATTTCCGGGTGGTGGATCCCCAGCGGGCCATTATCCAGGTGGAAAACTATATGGTGGCCACCAGCCAACTGGCCCAAACCACCCTGCGGGCGGTCCTGGGCAAGCATGAACTGGACGAGATGCTGGCCGAGCGGGAGAAACTGAATCTGGACATCCAGCAGGCCCTGGATGTCCAGACCGACGCTTGGGGAATCAAGGTCTCCAGCGTCGAGATCAAACATGTCGATATCAATGAGTCGATGATCCGGGCCATCGCCCGCCAGGCCGAAGCCGAACGGGAACGGCGGGCCAAGGTGATCCACGCCGAGGGCGAGCTCCAAGCCTCGCAACGGCTGCTGGAAGCGGCCCAAACCCTCTCCCGTCAGTCGGAGGCGATGCAGCTTCGCTATCTCCAGACCCTGGCCAACGTCGCCGGCGACAAAAGCTCCACCATCATCTTCCCGGTCCCCACCGATATCCTTGGAGCAATAACCAAGGCGCTGCAACCCAAGGATACGACAGCCGGCAAATAGAGCCGTCATCACGGACAAAAAAAGGGTAATCGTTCAGCAGCACCGCATCTTCGGGCGATCAGCCAGGCTTACGTACACGGGGTACGCGGCGCTTGGCCGCTTGCCCGAACCTGCGGCACTGCTGAACGATTACAGCCCGTTAAATC
>DSDS01000188.1 GCA_011048585.1 Desulfurivibrio alkaliphilus
CCGGCCAGTTGATTCTTGCTCACCGGCAGCAACACCTGGTCCTGGCCGGCCTGTTGCCGGCTGAGATAGAGCAGGTGGGCGGCCAGACGGCCGGGGACCTCCTTCAGGGACAGCTCCTCGATCAGTTGGGCGAACTTTTTCAGCCGGTGGGAGAGGGCGGCCAGCATGTTGAGGGCCAGTTCCGGGTTCCGGCTGATCAGTTGGATAAAGGCCCGGCGGGGCAGGAAGAGTACCCGGCTCTTCTCCAGGGCCAGGGCGTGGGCCGGGTAGGGGGAGCCGGTGAAGACCGCCGCCTCGGCGAAGGGCTCACCGCTGCCGAAGATGTGCAGAATCTGCTCCTTGCCCTCCGGGGAGAGTTTGTATATCTTTACCAGGCCGCTGACCACCAGGAAAAAACCGTCTCCCGGATCCCCTTCGGCAAAAATTGTGCCGCCCTTGGCGTACTCCTGGTCGGTGGCGATCATCGCCAGTTCGTCGTACTGCTTTGGGCTCAACCCCTTGAAGAGGGGCACGGTGGCAAGGAAATTGGCTATGTTCATGGGGTTGGCGCCCTCCCTGGACGACCGGTGGGGAAAATGGTTGCGCTTTTCCCCGGAAAAAGCTTTGCTGCGGGCAACTCTTCGTCAACCCTAACGCTATCGATCATGCCGATTATGACTGTCCTGGATACCGCTCTTATTGCTATAATGATCTTTTTTCTCGCCTGGGGAACCTGGGTCGGCCTGATCCGCCAGCTGGCCCTGGTGACCGCCCTGTTGGCCGCTTTTGCCGTGACCGGGACCTACGCTGGCCAGTTTCACGCCCTGCTTTCCCCCCCCATCGCCTCGCCCCGGCTCTCCTTTATCCTGACCTATCTGCTGTTGCTGCTGGCCGTCTATGGCGGGATACGGCTGTTGATTCCGGTTTTGCGGCGGGTGGTCAATCTCTCCCTCAGTCCCTGGTTCGACCGAATGCTGGGCGGGGCCTTCGGCGGGGCCAAGGCCTATCTGCTGATGGTCCTCTTCTACCTGGCCTTCTCCGGGTTGGCCACTCCTCTCAACCCCCTGCTGCAAAACTCCTACTTCAGTTCTCATCTGGCGACCGGGGCCCGCTGTCTGCAGACCCTGGTCCGGGATCAGCAGCTAAGGGAGATCTTCATTCCCCAGGCTCCGGCCATCTCCGCCGCCGCCCCGGTGCCGGGTACGCCGCCTTCCCGCTGAGCTCAGAGCTGTTCCAGGGTGCGCCAGAGGGTGTGGATCAGGGCGAAGATCGGCGCCAGCACCAGGGTGACCAGGGTCAGCAGCCGCTTCTGCAGGGCCGGCTCCCGCAGCACCTGGGCCAGGCCCGAGGCGGCGGGTGAGTCCCCGGCCAGCATGATCAGGGCCACCAGCAGGATGATGGTGAAGCTGAGCAGGGCGATTTCCGCCACCAGCAACGAGCGCAGGAACTGCTTGCCGGCCGTAAGCAGGGTGCGAAGCCAGGCCATCCGGGTGGCGATCCGGGTCAGCAGGATGAAATCCCGCTCGCACTCCTCCAGGGAATTGATCAGGGAGCGGTAAAGGGCGCCGTGCATGTTTTTCGTCCCCTGGCCGGCGGCCTTGGCCACCGCTTTTTCCACCCCGGCCAGGGTGGCGGCGAAGGAGGGGAAAAAGGGGCGGTGGGGGTAATCCCGCCAGAGCCGGCGGAAACCCTCCAGGCGCTGGCCGGTTGCCGCCAGCCGGTCGTGCAGGGCGTCGAGTCGGGCCTCCTGGGTCCGGTGACAGTTGATCACCAGGGAGCGTGATCTTTCGGCGACATCGACCAGGTCGAAGTAACCTTGCTGACCCGCCTGCCCCTCGATGATCGCCAGGTCCCCGCGCAGGGTTTTCAGCCCCGGGTCGTTCTCCTCCAGCCACAACTCCATCTCCTCGCAGGTCACCCGGGCCTGGGCCAATCTCTCCTCCGCTTCTCGGGCCTGGACTCGCAGGCGGGCCCGGATAATCTCCTCGACCTCCCCCTGAATGGGAACAAGCTCCGGGTCCATCAGGGCCCGGATGAAGAATGTTCGCTCCTCTTCCACCAGGGCGCGGACCCCTTCCAGGGCCTGGGAAACCAGGCCGCGATCCACCGCCAGCTGCACCTGCAGATAGAGGGCCTCCAGGCAGTCCCGCTCGAAGGTCAGGATATTGTCCAGGGCCTGGCTGGCCTTCCATGGTTCCTCCATCAGCCGGTAGTGGCGGGTGAGCAGCAGATAGAGGTAGATCCGGTCCCGGTTGCTGATCGCCATCTTCAGGGCGCTCTCCAGGTAGTACTCCATGTCCTGGTGGCGGTTCTGCTCCAGGGAGATGAAGGCGCGGCCGATGGTAGCGTAAAGCTCCTTGCCCCTGGGCCGGCGGCTTTCGGCGATGAACAGTTCGTTGGCCCGATGGTACTGGCCGACCCGCAGGCAGTCCAGCCCCAGGAACAGGTTGTTGTTTTTCACATTGATCGATTCCGGCCGCCCCAGGTCCGCCCACTGGCTGTGGGCGGAAAAAGCGATGGCGGCCAGGAAACGGGGCTGGAAGACCTTGTTGAGGTCGAAATAGGTTACGTAGGCATGGAGCAATGGGGTCTTGCGCAGCTGGGAGTGGTCGATCCCGGTCACCAGCAGCGGGTTGAGTTGCCCCTGCCCCTCCATCGCCTCCCGGAACAGCTGACTGAGCTGCTCCGGGGGCAGGTAGCCCGCCGTGGGCAGCCCCTGGGTTTGCATGGTCAGCATCTTGGCCGGACAGTCGGCGGGCGGGTGGGTAGTCTGGCCGCAGTAGAAACAGGGCTTGAGCTTGCCGCCCAAGGGCAGGCGGCGATGGGGAAAGAGGGGAGCGGCCTGGGATTTGGCCGCTGCCGGGATCAGGGCCGTCAGGCCCTCGGCCACCGTGACGGGGGATGGAGTGCCGAGTTTTTGCGGGTCGGCCAGCTCCGTCCAGCGCCGGGCCAGGGTGGGGCTAAGGTAGATGGTTTCCGCTTGCAGTTCCTGCCAGCTTTCACTGCCGAACTCGGTGAGTTGGGCCGGAGTTTCCTCCCCGGTCCCCTCTTCCAGGTGCAGAATCACGCGCAGGGGGATGGGACCCAGGATCGGCTCCCAGTTAAGCCGTTGTTTAAGCTCCAGCAGGCGGGTTGACCACGACTTCAGGGCGGCGGCGGGGTCGGGGTAGCGGAAAAGCTGGATCTCCCCCCGTACCTCCTGCTCGCCCAGGCTGTCCTGGCGCAGCAACCTCCGCAGGGCTTGCGCCAGTTCGGGCCAGCGTTCGCCGAACAGTCTGCTTCCCGTGGGATTGTCCGCCAGGAGGGCCAGCAACAAAGTATGGTTTTCATCCGGCAGGTCCATGGTTTACCGTCTCGCTTGCTGGTTGCTTGCTGGTTGGCTTAAGCGCATTTTTTCATGATGTTGCGGGCTTCCAGGTTGCCGGGGTCGATGCTGAATATTTTGGCGGCCACGTTGTCGGCCCGCCGGGGCATCCCCATCTCCATGTAGGCCTGGGCCAGTTGAACCAGGAGCTCAATGTCCTTGGGGCTTTGGGCCGCCGCTGTCTCCAGGACCCGGGCACCCTCGCTCTGTTCACCGGCTTTGAGCAGGGCGGCGCCGAGCTTCCCGTTCAGATACTGGCGGTTGGGATCGCCCTTGATGGCCTCGCGGAAGGCCTTGGCCGCCAGATTGTAGAGCCCCCCCTGGAGGGCCATCTCCCCCATCTCCTCCTTGAAATCGATATCGTTGACCTTGTGCCGCAGGACCAGCTTAAGCACCTTTTCCGCCTCCTGGAGCCGCTTCTTTTTAAAGAGCAGCTTGGCAAACTGGAGAGCCCGATCGGAGTGGCGGGGGCTGATCTCCATGGCCCGGGAAAAGTAGCTGATCGCTTTTTCCGTGTTGTTGCGGCGGAAGGCGATCTGGCCCAGGGCGTGGTAGGAGGTGACATCCAGTCGGTTGCGCTGGACCGCCTGCTCGAAGCAGGCCTGGGCCTTTTCGATATCCCCCTTTTTGGCGAACAGCCGGCCCAGCTCCCGAAAGGGGCGCGAGGAGTGGCTGTTGGCGGCGGCGGCCTTTTTAGCCTCGGCAATGGCCCCGGTCAGGTTGCCCTCCTCCTCCAGCTTGCGGGCTTCGTCCAGGTGGACGGTTATGGGAGGCGGGTTGCGGATCCGGTCAAGCAGCTCTCTGATCTTATGGTCCAGGGTGGCAGTGACGAAGGGCTTGGTCAGATAGGCGTCGACATCATGTTCGGCCGCTTCCGCCACGATATCCATGTTGGCCTCGGCGGTAACCATCAGGAAGGGGATGTCCCGGGTGCGCCGGCTGGAACGGATCAGGTTGAGCAGCTCGGTGCCGGTGGTGTGCGGCATGTGGTAGTCGGAGATGATGAAATGGATGGTGATGTTCTCATCCTGCAAAAAATCCCAGGCGTCGCGGCCGTTGGCCGCTTCGTAGAAGAGTTTGCCGTAGTTGAGCAGCTTGAGCATGGCTCGGATGGAACGACGCATGTTGTCCACGTCGTCCACGATGAGGAAATTCATCTCCTGGGGGTTGAGGATATCCATCTCCCGGCGTGTCCCTTTTCAGCTCACAGGCAGAAGGAAGTAAAAACGGCTGCCCTGGTCGGGCCGGCTGTTGACCCCGATGGTGCCGCCGTGCAGCTCCACCGCCAACTTGGCGAAATAGAGGCCCAGGCCGGAGCCCACCAGGGCGTCCTGCCTGGCGGAGATCCGACCATATTTTTCAAAAATGGTGGGCAATTTCTCCGGGGGAATGCCCGGACCCTGGTCCTGGACAAAAAACTCCAGGTTTTTGCGCTCCTGGTCCAGCTGGTAGCCGAAGCTGATTTCGGTGCCCGCCGGGCTGTGGCCCAAGGCGTTGACCAGCAGATTTTGCAGCACCCGCAGGATCAGCACCCGGTCCACCCGAATTACCTCCGGGGAGCTTGGGGGCAAAATCAGCTTGAGGGAGATTCCCCGGATGGCGGCCATCCCCTTGATGTCGCTGAGGGATTCCTTGACCAGCATGGCCGGGTCTGCCTGCTCGTGGATCAGCTTGAAGCCGCCATCCTCGATCTTGTCGATGGTCCCCAGGTTGCCGACCATGCGTACCGCCTTGTTGCAGGCGACCTGGGCCGACTTCAGGAATTCACCTGGTTCCCCATCCAGGCTGTAGGAGATGATATCCAGATTGGCCACCACCTCGGAAAGTGGCCCCTTGAGGTCATGGACCAGCAGCCGGGAGAGTTCGGCCCGCATCCGCTGCTGTCGCTGGAGTTCCCGGTTGCGCTGTCTAAGGATGTTGCGCTGGCGCTGGATCTGCTGCTGCAGGTCCTGTTGGACCAGCAGGGCCAGGATCACACTGCCGAACTCCAGCAGCCGGCCGATATCCTCCTGGAGCAGGTCGTGCTCGCCGATCTTGTCGGTGACGTTGATGATCCCGACCACCTTGTCGCGGTGGATGATCGGGGCGGAAAGGAGGGAGTTTTTACGGTACTGGCCCCCGGTGGCCCGGGGGGCGAAACGGGGATCGTTCTCGATATCGGGGACGTAGAGCGGCTCCCGGTGACGGGCGACCCAGGACGCCACCGAGTCGGTGTCCAGAGACTGGCGGCAACCGATCAACTCCCGGCGGCTGGCGGCCCGGACCGCCAGGCGGTTGCTGCGCCCCTCCCGCATCATGATCGAGCCGTGTTCCGCCCCCAGGTAGTCGAGGATGATCTCCAGCACCCGTTGGATCCGGCGCTCAAAACTGAGCCGGGGGGCGTTGATGGTCTCGGCGATTCGGGAAAAACTCTCCAACAGGAGATTGGCCTGCTCCAGTTCGCCGATCTTCTCCCCCTTCCTGTTTTTTCCACTCCCCATCGACTTGTCCGTTCGGGCTATTCCCATTCTATGGTTGAGGGCGGCTTGGATGAGATATCGTAAACCACCCGATTGACTCCCCGCACCTCGTTGATGATCCGGTCGGCGATTTTGGCCAGCAGGTCGTAGGGCAGCTGGGACCAGGCGGCGGTCATGAAATCCTTGGTTTCCACCGCCCGCAGGGCCACCACATGCTCATAGGTACGGCCGTCGCCCATCACCCCGACGCTCTTGACCGGCAGGAAAACGGCAAAGGCCTGACTTATCTTATCATACCAGCCGTTTTGGTACAGCTCGTCGATGTAGATGGCGTCGGCCTGGCGCAGAATATCGGCGTACTCCTTGGTCACCGCCCCCAGAATCCGCACCCCCAGGCCGGGCCCGGGGAAAGGGTGGCGCCAGACCATCTGGCGGGGCAGTCCCAGCTCGTCGCCGATGGCCCGCACCTCATCCTTGAACAGTTCCCGCAGCGGCTCCAGCAGCTTGAGCTTCATATGTTCGGGCAGGCCGCCGACATTGTGATGGCTTTTGATATTCTGGGCCTTGCCGGTCTTGCCCCCGGCCGATTCGATCACGTCGGGGTAGATGGTGCCCTGGGCCAGCCAGCGGGCGTCGGTCAAGGCGGCGGCCGCCTCTTCAAAGATTTCGATGAACATATTGCCGATGATCTTGCGTTTCCGTTCCGGATCGGTAACCCCGGCCAGGGCGCCCATAAAACGCTCTTCGGCATCGACCCGCACCACCTTGACCCCCATGTTCTCGGCAAAGGTGGCCATCACCTGGTCTCCTTCGCCCAAACGGAGCAGGCCGGTATCGACAAAGACGCAGTTGAGCTGCTCGCCGATGGCCCGGTGGATCAGGGCGGCGGCCACCGAGGAGTCGACCCCGCCGGAAAGTCCCAGGACCACCCGATCACTGCCCACCTGCCCCTTGATCCGGGCCACCGCGTCGTCGATGATCCGGCCCGGGGTCCAGTGGCCGTGGCAGAGGCAGATCTTGCGGACAAAGTTGTCGAGCAGGATCTCGCCCCGGGGGGTGTGGTTGACCTCGGGGTGGAACTGGACGCCGTAGAGGCCCCGGGCGCTGTTCTGAATGGCGGCCACCGGCGTGTTGGCGGTGGCCGCCGCCACGGTGAAGCCCTCGGGCAGCCGGGCCACATGGTCGCCGTGGCTCATCCAGACCGGGCTCTTCTCCTCGACAAAAAAACCGTCAAAGAGCTGATCCGGCTCACCCTGCGCGATCACCTCGGCATGGCCGTACTCCCGTTTGCCGGCCGCCACCACCTCGCCTCCGAAATGGCGGGCCATCACCTGCATGCCGTAGCAGATCCCCAGCACCGGCACCCCCAGCTCCAGCAGCCGTTCATCGAGGGTCGGCGCGCCGGGTTCGTAAACCGACTTGGGGCCGCCGGAGATAATGATCCCCTTGGGGGCAAAGGCCCGAATCTCCTCGATCCCCATGTCGTGGGGGTGGAGTTCGCAATAGACATGGGCCTCGCGGACCCGGCGGGCGATCAACTGGGTGTATTGCGAGCCAAAATCGAGGATCAGAATTTTTTCACTATGAATATCCATGGCTTATCCCAAGCGGTAATTAGGTGCTTCCTTGGTGATGATCACGTCGTGGACATGGCTCTCCTTGAGCCCGGCCTGGGTGATCCGGACAAACTTGGCCTTGTTGCGCAGCTCGTCGATACGGGCGGCGCCCACATAACCCATGCCCGAGCGCAGACCGCCCATCAGTTGGTAGATCATGGTGGAGAGCTGGCCGCGGTAGGGGACCTTGCCTTCGATCCCTTCGGGCACCAGTTTGGCCTGGTTGCCGGTGTTGTCCTGAAAATAGCGGTCGCAGCTCCCCTTCTGCATGGCCCCCAGGGAGCCCATGCCCCGGTAGCCCTTGTAGGTGCGGCCCTGGTAGAGGAAGGTCTCGCCGGGGGATTCGTCGGTGCCGGCAAAGAGGCTGCCGATCATGATCACGCTGGCCCCGGCGCCGATCGCCTTGGTGATTTCGCCGGAAAACTTGATGCCGCCGTCGGCGATGATCGGGATATCGTAGCGGTCGGCCACCCGGGTGCAGTTGTGGATGGCGCTCAACTGCGGCACCCCCACCCCGGCCACGATCCGGGTGGTGCAGATCGAGCCTGGGCCCACCCCCACCTTGACGCAGTCGGCGCCGGCCTTGATCAGGGCCTCGGTGCCCTCGGCGGTGGCCACGTTGCCGGCGATCACCGGCAGCTCGGGGAAAGCGTCCTTGATCCGCCGCAGGGCGTCGAGGATATTTTTGGAATGGCCATGGGCCGAATCGAGCACCACCACGTCCACCCCGGCCGCCACCAGCTGTTCGACGTCGGCTAAGGCGGTGTTGACCCCGATGGCGGCGCCGACCCGCAGACGCCCCAGGTCATCCTTGGCGGCCAGGGGATAGCGCCTGATCTTCTCAATATCCTTGATGGTGATCAGCCCCTGCAGCACCCCGGCCTCATCGACCACCAGCAGCTTTTCAATCCGGTGTTCGTGGAGCAGGGCCTTGGATTGTTCCAGGGTGATCCCCGGCTTGGCGGTGACCAGATTCTTGCTGGTCATAACGTCCCGCACCTTGAGGTTTTCGTCGGTGACGAAGCGCAGGTCCCGGTTGGTGACGATTCCCACCAGCTTGCCCCCCCGTAGTACTGGCACTCCGGAGATGTGGTTGTACTGCATGATATCGTTGACCTCGCGGACGGTGCGCTCCTCCTCCACGGTGATGGGGTCGATCACCATGCCCGATTCCGATTTTTTCACCCGGCGGACCTCTTTGGCCTGCTCGGTGATGGTCATGTTTTTGTGGATGATGCCGATCCCCCCCTCCCGGGCCATGGTGATGGCGGTGCGGTGCTCGGTTACCGAGTCCATGGCGGCGCTCATCAGGGGGATGTTGAGGGCGATTCCCCGGGTGAGGCGGGTGGCCAGGTCCACCGCCGAAGGTAAAACCTCCGAGGCGGCGGGGACCAGCAGGAGATCATCAAAGGTGTAGGCGGTTTCCAGATTGTCCAGGGTCATGGATAAACTCCTTAAGATACTGAGGATTGCGGGATTTGAGGCAATAGGCTAGAATCCCCGGCTGACTTATCATTCAAGACGAGGAGAAAACGATGCTGCTTTCGATCAACCCTGATAACCCCCAACCGCGCCTGATTAAACAGGTGGTTGAAGCGCTTCGCCACGGGGCGGTGATCTGCTATCCCACCGACACGGTATATGGGATCGGCTGCGATATCTTCAACCAGAAGGCGGTGAAGCGGATCTATCAGATCAAGCAGCGGCCCTTTTCCCAGCCCTTCAGCTTTATCTGCGCCGATCTCAAGGATCTGAGCAGCTACGCCCAGGTTTCCAATACCGGCTATCGGGTAATGCGAAAATGTCTGCCCGGTCCCTACACCTTTGTTCTGC
This sequence comes from Desulfurivibrio alkaliphilus, assembly GCA_011048585.1. Taxonomy (GTDB): domain Bacteria; phylum Desulfobacterota; class Desulfobulbia; order Desulfobulbales; family Desulfurivibrionaceae; genus Desulfurivibrio; species Desulfurivibrio alkaliphilus_A. Next base: position 9,252 of record DSDS01000188.1, read on the forward strand.
CCGCGACCAAGCTGGTGCCGAAGATCATGATGACCAAACAAAAAACGGTGGGGATCAGGGTGCCGGAGAACCGGATCTGCATGGATCTGGTTTATGGCCTGGGCAACCCCATCCTGACCACCAGCGCGGCCCCCGATGACCCCGATTTTCCGGCCCTGCTCCACGCCTATGAGGTTGAGGAGCGTTACGGCAATCAGGTCGATTACATCATCGACAGCGGGTCGTTGATCGCGCCCATGCCCTCGACGGTGGTGGCCATGCTCGACGACGAGCTGACCATCCTCCGGCCCGGCAAGGGCAAACTGCTTTAGCCGCCGAGGGTGGGCGACCAAAGGGGTTATCCATCGATCAACCCGTCCTTGAGGGATTTGCTCATGGTGAAATGAACATTTTTGCGGGGCGGGATATGCATCACCTTGCCGGTGCGGGGGTTCTTGGTGGTGCGGGCCTTGCGTTCACGGACCGAGAAGCTGCCGAAACCCCGGATCTCCACCCGGCGATTTTCCTCCAGGGCGTTCAAGATTCCCTCCAGCATTATATCGACGGCCTGATCCAGATCCTTTTTAAGAAAACCCGGCATTTCTTCGGCTACAGCGTTGATGAGATCCCGTTTGAGCATGACTGTTTTCCTTATGATTATGGGGTAATGGTCCATTCGTAGGCAAGGACCGGTGTTATATGTATGGGCGGCGTCAACCGCATCTCGGCCCGGCTGCCGACCAGCAGGGTGAGCAGGGAAAGATCGCGCCGGGGCGGATAGATCAGGCGCGGCATCACCCCCGGCTCCATGCCGGCCAGCTCGGCGGCGGCCATGGCCGCGTCGTTGAGGTTGCCCAGGCCGTCGATCAGCCCCAGCTCCAAGGCCTTGCTGCCGGGAAAGATCCGGCCGTCGGCAAAGGCCCGCACCGCGGCTTCGGGCAGTCCACGGCTCTTTACCACCGCGGTGACGAACTGGTCGTGGACGCCGTCGATCATCTCCTGGAGCATGGCCCGTTCCGCGGGGAGCATGGGCCGGCCGGAGGCGCCGATATCTTTCAGTTCCCCGCTTTTGATCGTTTCACTGCGATAACCAATCTTGTCGAACAACTCCTCCAGATTGGCGAACTTGATAATCACCCCGATGCTGCCGGTAAGGGAGCCGGGGTTGGCGATGATCTTCTCCGCCCCCAAGGCGGCATAGAGCCCGCCGGAGGCCGCCACCGAACCCATGGAGACCACCACCGGCTTGACCGCGTTGGTGCGTTTGACTTCGGTGAACAACTCCTGGGAGGCGCCCACCGCCCCGCCGGGGCTGTCGATCCGCAACACGATGGCGCGGATGTTGTCCTGCTGCCGGAACTCGCTGAGGCGGGCGACAATCTGATCGGCGGAGGCGATCACCCCCCGGATCTCGATCACCCCCACGCCCTCCTTGCGGATCCCGGAGCCGAGCAGGCCGGACCCGGAGGAGCGGAGCGACGAGCCCAGCAAAAAACTGACCGCGGCCCAGAAGAGCAGCCCGACCACAACCAGCAGCAGGCAGCCGGTCATGATCGGGTGTTTACGGCGTAATGGAGTCGGGTCACTCACGGGTGATCACCGCCAGGGAGGGGGCTGAAAATCAAGCCCCTTCCTTCTCCCGGTTCATCTCCTCCTTGAGCAGATCGCCCAGGGTGGAAGGACCGCTTTTCGCCTGCTTCTGTTTGTACTCTTCCACCCGGGCCTCTTCGCTCTCGCCGCTTAGGGCCTTGATGGAGAGGCCGATCTTGCGATCCCGGGCCGAAACGTTGATCACCCGGGCTTCCAGTTCATCCCCGACATTGTAGAGGCCGATCGGGGTTTCCACCTTCTCCTTGCTCAGCTCGGAGACATGGATCAGGCCCTCGATCCCCTCTTCCAGCTCGACGAAAACGCCGAATTCGGTGACGTTGGTGATCTTGCCGGTCAGCTTGGTGCCGATGGCGTATTTCTCCACCGCCGCCTCCCAGGGGTCGGGCTGGAGCTGCTTGATCCCCAAGGAGAAGCGCTCGTTCTCCTTGTCGATCTTGAGGACCACGGCCTGGATGGTCTCACCCTTGGCGTATTTCTCGCCGGGGTGCTTGATCCGCTCGGTCCAGGAGAGGTCGGAGACATGGATCAGGCCGTCGATCCCCTCCTCAATCCCGATAAAGATGCCGAAATCGGTGATGTTTTTGACTTTACCCTCGATGATCGAGCCTACCGGGTAGTTCTCCGCCACCATATCCCAGGGGTTGGGCTGGAGCTGCTTCATGCCCAGCGAGATCCGTTTGGCCTCGGGGTCGACATTGAGTACCACCACCTCGACCGCGTCGCCGACGGTGACAATCTTGGAGGGGTGGCGGGATTTCTTGGACCAGGACATCTCAGAGATATGTACCAGACCCTCGACCCCCTCCTCCAGCTCGACAAAGGCGCCGTAGTCGGTGATGCTGACCACCTTGCCGGGAACCTTGGCTCCCACCGGATAGCGCTGGAGGATGGTTTCCCAGGGATCGCTCTTGAGCTGCTTGACCCCCAGTGAAACCTTGTCGTTTTCCTGGTCGTATTTGAGGACCTTGACCTGGATCTCGTCGCCTACCTTGAACATCTTGGAGGGGTGGGATACCCGGCCCCAGGAGAGGTCGGTGATATGGCAGAGGCCGTCCATGCCGCCGAGGTCGACGAAAACCCCGTAATCGGTGATGTTGGTCACCGAACCGGTGAGGATCTGGCCCTCCTCCAGGGTGCCCTTCATCTCCTCGCGCAGATGGGCGCGTTCCGCTTCCATGATCGCCCGCCGCGAGATAACCACGTTGTTGCGGCGGCGGTTGTATTTGAGAATTTTGAATTCGAAGGTCTCGCCGATCAGGGCGTCGAGATCGCGGACCGGGCGCAGGTCGATCTGGGAGTAGGGTAGAAAGGCGGGAACGCCGATATCCACCGACAGGCCGCCCTTGACCCGGCTGTCGATCCGGCCGCTGATGGTCTCGTCGGCCTCCTGGACCCGGGCGATCTCCTCCCATACCTTGATGCCGATGGCCCGTTCGCGGGAGAGTTTGATGCCACCCTCGGGCTCGCGTTTTTCAACAAATACTTCAAAGGTGTCGCCGACTTTTACCTCGATCTCACCCTCTTCATTTCTAAATTCGTTGATGTCGATTTCGCCTTCCGATTTGTCCCCGATATCAACGAGAACATAATCCTTGCCCACGGCGATCACTTCGCCGTTGACCACTTCGCCCACATCCGCCACTTGGATGCTCTGTTCAAACAGATCGGCAAAGGACTCCCCGCCTGCGGTTGCTGTTGTGTCTGTGCTGTTTCCCATGTTGACGATCCTCCTTAAGATTATGGAAATACGATGGGCTTATATACCAGAGGGCAGGGAGAAATACAAATTATTTTGCGGGCAAGGGGATTTGATTCCAAGGGAGGGCTAAGTGGCCGCCGGCAGGCGGTTCAGTCGGTCGGCAGGGAGTCGTCGAAGCAGATCCGGTCGCCACCGGTCTTTTTGGCCCGGTACATCGCCTCATCGGCCCGGCGCACGAAATTATCGATATCCTCTTCGAGATTGTTTTGGGGTGAGCCGACAAAACGGGCCAAGCCGATACTCAGGGTGGTCTCGCCAAAGGGGTTAAGACGGTACTGTTCCAGTATTCGCCGGCAGACGGCCCTGGCCTGCTCATCTGAGGCGTAGGGGAGAATGATGGCGAACTCGTCGCCGCCCTGGCGGCAGCACCAGTCCACCTTGTCGCGGGTGTGGCTCAACAGCAGGCGGCCCAGTGACTTGAGGGCCTCGTCGCCGGCCTGGTGGCCGTGCTGGTCGTTGTAGGACTTGAATTTGTCCATGTCGATAATGGCCAGGAAAACCGGGTAGTTCTGGCGCTGACCCCGGGCGATCTCCTCCCGGAGTTTGACTTCGAAGCCGCGCCGGTTGTGGAGACCGGTCAGGGAGTCGCACATGGAAATATGCTCCAGCTTGCGCACCAGATCCTGCTCGCGCAGGGCCCGGCGCAGTTTGGCCTCCAGTTCATCGATATTGAATGGTTTGGCGATAAAATCGCAGGCCCCGGCCTTGATCACGTCGGTGTAGCTGAAATTTTCGGCGTAGCCGGTGATCACGATCACGTCCAGGCGGGGATAAAGGTTTTTCAGTTCCCGGAGCAGGGTCATGCCGTCCATCCGGGGCATGGTGAGGTCGGTCAGGACGATGGCAAACTTCTCTTCTTGGGCCTTGGCCAGGGCTTCCACGCCGTCGGCGGCCGTATCGCACTGAAAGCCGAAGGCGGTGATGGCGCTTTTGAGCATGGCGATGATTTGAGGGTCATCGTCCACTGCCAGAATTTTGATCGGAGGCTCGATCTCCGGTTCGGCCGGCGGCGTTTGGTTCATGTGGGCTGACCTCCCGGGGGAATGTTGGGTCCTGCTCGGTGTCGGCTGCAAGCAGTGTCGCTGACAAAAAAGATTGCCTTTTTAACCTTTTTGTCATAAGAGACAGTTCAAGTTTTCTGCTTACATTGAACCATATTTCCGGCGGGGGAGGCAATTATAATCGGCCCCTTACGGTCGGGTAAGTTCGCTTACCCATTTGTGGTGCCCCAAAAAACAAGCAATCGGAGTTTTTTTCCAAGATGAAGCTTCCTTCCCTGACCATCGGCCGTTTCACCGCGCCGATTCCGCTGATTCAAGGTGGCATGTCCATTCGGGTTTCCACCTCTGCCCTGGCGGTTCCGGTCGCGCAATGCGGCGGGATCGGCACCATCGGCGGCTCTGGCCTGCCGGTGGAGGAGTTGCAGGCCGATATCCGCAAAGCCAAGCGTGAAACCGATGGGGTTATCGCGGTCAACATCATGTTTGCCATGAAGAATTTTTACCAGCTGGTGATGGGCTCCATCGAGGCCGGGGTGGACATGATCATCACCGGGGCCGGTTTTTCCCGCGATATCTTTAAGATCGGGCAGGAGACCAATACCCCCATCGTTTCCATTGTTTCCTCGCCCGCCTTCGCTCGCCTGGCGGAGAAGCTGGGGGCGGCGGCCATCGTGGTGGAGGCCAAGGAGGCCGGTGGCCACCTGGGAACCGACCGGGCTCTGCGCGACCTTTTCCCCGAAGTGCGCAAGGTGGTCAATAAGGTGCCGCTGATCGCCGCCGGCGGGATCACCAATGGCTTTGAAATGGCTGAAATGATGGATAAATATGGGGCCGATGGGGTGCAGATCGCCACCCGTTTTGTCCTGACCGAGGAGTGCTCGGCCGATGATAATTTCAAGCAGGCCATGCTCAAGGCCCGGCCGGAAGATGTCACCTTGATCCGCTCGCCGGTCGGTCTGCCGGGGCGAGCGCTGAAAACGCCGTTTGTCCAGCGGCTGGCCGACAAGGTCGAGATGAAGGCCAAGGAGTGCCGCTGGAAGTGTTTGAAAAAGTGTGATCATTTCTACTGCATCAGTGACCGTCTGCAGAAAGCTTACCAGGGGGATCTGGAGGAGGGTCTTTTTTTCACCGGCGAGAATGTCTGGAAAATGAAAGAGATCATGACGGTGAAGGAAGTTTTTGATCAGTTTGTGGGTCAGGCCGAATCCGTTTACAAGGAGCAGAGGTAGCCGCCCGGTGTCTCAGCTTGAAGATTCTGTCGATTTTGATAATGCAGCGACGATGATTAAACCTGTGTTGCCGGAACCCCGGGTTATCCCCCGGGCCGAGCATACCGTGTCCCGGGCCGATATCGACCGGGAAGCCCTCAAGGTGATGCACCGCCTGCGGGACGAGGGGCATCTGGCCTATCTGGTGGGCGGCGGGGTGCGCGACCTGCTGCTGGGTAAAAAGCCCAAGGATTTTGATATCAGTACCAGCGCCAAGCCCGGGGAGTTGCGCAAAATCTTCCGCAACAGCCGCATCATCGGCCGCCGTTTCCGTCTGGTCCAGGTCTTTTTCCCCGGCGGCAAGATCATCGAGGTCGCCACCTTCCGTTGCCGCAGCGAGTTTGAAGTTAACGGCGGCGAGATCGAAACTCTGGCCCACGACAACACCTTCGGCACCCCGGTGGAGGATGCCTTCCGCCGCGATCTGACCATCAACGCCCTCTTTTACGAGATCGAAAACTTCACGGTGATCGACTACACCGGGGGAGTGGAGGATCTGCGGAATCGCTTGGTTCGCCTGGTGGGGGATCCGGACCGCCGCCTGCTCCGGGATCCGGTGCGGATGCTGCGGGCCATTCGCCACGCGGCCCGCAGCGATTTTACCATCGAGCAGGAAACTTGGGGGGCGATTTGCCGCCACGTGGACAAACTGAGCCTCTGCCCCGATTCCCGGCTGCGGGACGAGCTGTTCAAGGATCTGCGGGCCGGATCCAGCCGAACTTGGGCCGATTTTGCTTTGGCCAGCGGGATCTTCTTCGAACTGTTTCCCTTTTATCGCGGTGTTTTTCCGTTACCAGGCCCCGCCGACCAGGAGGGTCAGCGGTTGGCGGCTCCCGTGCCGCTGGTGGCCCTGCTTTTCAAGCTGTTGCAGGTGGTCGATCAGGCGGTGGCCGCCGGGAGAGAGTTTTCCGAGGAGATGTTGCTGGCCCTGCTGCTGCTCCCTTGGGCTGAGGCTCGGTTCGGGCTGCTGGCCAAGGAGCTGGATCGGAGCGTGGCCTACCGTTTCTCCCGTAAGTTACGGAGCGAACTGGACCAGGTTCTGGCCCCGCTCAATATCAAGCGCAGCTCCAGGGAATCCTTGGCCATGCTGCTCAGCAATCTGCCCCTGCTGCTGACCCACTGCCCGGTGGAGTCCGAGGAGGTCGGCGAGTGGCCCAAGCCGCTCACCCGCAAGGGATATTTCCCCCAATGCCTGGCTTTTTACGAGTTGTACCGTGCGGCCTTGACCGGTGAGCAGCCGTCGGAAGTGATCAGCGCCGCCGCCCCGCCCCCGCCCGTCGCCAGACAAAAGGGTGCCCGCCCCGGGCGCCGCCGTGTGGGCCGGGCCCCGGCCATAGTCAAGAAGAAGGGCGGGATCTTCGGTCTGAAAAAGTAAACGACCCACCCTCTTGCCGGCCATGATTGCAGATGAGTATCCGTTCACCATGGTCAACAACTTGTCGATTTAACGGGCTGTAATCGTTTAGC
>DSDS01000018.1 GCA_011048585.1 Desulfurivibrio alkaliphilus
CCCGATCCCCCCGCGGGCGCCGCCCCCCCCCAAGAGTGGAGCCTGGAGTTTTGCCGGGTTACCTTCACCTATCCCGGGCGAACGCGGCCGGTGGTGGAGAATCTTGATTTCCGGGTCGCGGCCGGGGAGAAGCTGGGAATTGTCGGGGCCACCGGCTCGGGCAAGAGCAGCCTGGTCAACCTGCTGCTCAAGTTTTACCCCCCGAACGGCGGCGAGATCCTGATCGGCGGCGAACCGATCGGGCGTTACCCGGCCGCGCAGGTAAGGTCCTGGCTGGGGGTGATCTCCCAGGAAACCTATCTCTTCAACGCCAGCGTCCGGGAAAATCTGCTACTGGCCGACCCGGATGCCGATGATGAGGCCCTCTACCGGGCCCTGGCCAGCGCCCGGCTGGAGGGATTCGTCCGCGCCCTTCCGGCCGGCCTGGACACCCAGGTGGGCCAGGCCGGACTCAAACTCTCCGGCGGTCAGGCCCGCCGTCTGGCCCTGGCCCGGACCATCCTCAAAAAAGCCCCCCTGCTGATTCTCGATGAGCCGACCGAGGGGCTGGATGCCGCTACCGAGCAGGCCCTGTGGCAAACCCTGGCCCCGGTGATGGCCGAGCGGACGGTGATCCTGATCTCCCACCGACCCGCCGGCCTGGAGTATATGGACCGCGTCATCTCACTTTGAGGTGGGCAGCTGCTTAAGCAGCCAGGCCATATTTCTGCCCAGATCACTCATGGTCTTAATCCCCTCGGGGTCCTGGGCGACCTCCCCGGGCTCCCTGCCGATCCCGATGTTCCAGTAAGATGAACCAACCACGATCATCTGCCCGATCAGAAAAAAGGCGTTGAGCGAGTTAAACACGTGATAGGCGCCGGCTCGACGCGCCGCCACCACCCCGGCCCCGACCTTGCGCTTGAACATGTCGTTGTTGGCCCGGGCCACCATGCCGCAACGCTCGATCAGGGCCTTCATTCCCGCCGAGACATCGGCAAAGTAGGTCGGGGAACCCAGGATAATGCCATCGGCCGCCTCCATCTTGGCCAGGCAGTCGTTGATGAAATCCTTGCCCACCGCGCAGCGGCGATCCTTGTTCTTGAAACACTTGTAGCAGGCGATACAGCCGGAAACCGGCTTTCCCGCCAGCTCCACCAGTTCGGTCTCGATCCCCGCCGCCGCCAACTCGGCCAGCACTTTGTTAAGCAAAGTTGCCGTATTCCCGCCCTTGCGGGCGCTGCCACTGAAAGCCACAACCTTCATAGCCACCTCCTTAAGTGTCGTTGGTAGTTAAACCTTGATGCCCCAGATCTCTTCGGCATACTCACGAATGGTCCGATCGGTGGAAAATTTCCCCATCCGGGCCACGTTGAGAATCGATTTACGGGCCCAGCCCGTCCGGTCCATAAACTCCCGGTCAACCTCCTCCTGACAGCGGAGATAATCCTCCAGATCGAGGAGGAATAGATAGGGATCATCGGGACTGAGCAGGGCCCGGACAATGGGGGTGAACAGGGCCGTGTCCCCCCGGCTGAATTCACCGCCGGCGATGGCGTCCACCGCCGCCCGAATCTCCTGGTTGCCCCGATAGACCGTTTCGGGGGTGCGCAGGGGATCGCGGCGGACCGCCTCCACCTGATCGGCATCCATCCCGAAGATGAACATGTTTTCCCGGCCGATCTCATCGCACATCTCGATATTGGCCCCATCCATGGTCCCGATGGTCAGGGCTCCGTTTAAGGCGAATTTCATGTTACCGGTGCCGGAAGCCTCGGTGCCGGCGGTGGATATCTGCTCGGAGAGATCGGCGGCGGGAATAATCTTCTCCGCCAGAGAAACCCCGTAGTTGGGGATAAAGATAACTTTCAGCCGATCAGCCACCCGGGGGTCGCGGTTGATGGTCTCCCCCACCGAGTTGATCAGTTTGATGATCAGCTTGGCCTGGGCGTAGGAGGGGGCCGCCTTACCGGCAAAAACCACGGTCCGGGCCGGGGCCTTCTCCCGCTCTCCCCGCACCAGGCGCTGATAATGGATGATGATGTGGAGAATGTTGAGCAGCTGGCGCTTGTATTCGTGTATCCTCTTGACCTGGACATCGAAGAGCGAGTCGGGGTCCGTCGCGATCCCGCAGGTGCCCTTGATCAGGTCCGCCAGGCGCTGTTTGTTTTGCCGTTTGACCTCCAGCCAGCGGCGCTGAAAGGAGCGATTGCCGACCAAAGGCTCCAGGTTGCGCAAAAACTCCAGATTAGTCACCCAGTCACCACCAATGCTTTCGGTGATCAGGGCGGCCAGCCCGGGATTGCTCTTGAGCAGCCAGCGGCGCTGGGTAACCCCGTTGGTCTTATTGTTGAGCCGCTGGGGGTAAAGCTCGTAAAAATCCTTGAATATCCTGATTTTTTGCAGATGGGTATGCAGCTTGGCCACCCCGTTGGTGGAATGGCTGCCGATAATGGCCAGATGGGCCATCCGCACCTTCTTAACCGGGCCTTCGTCGATCAGGGACATCCGGCGCAACCGCTCATCATCCCCGGGATAACGGGCCGCCACCTCCTCCAGGAAGCGGCGGTTGATCTCGTAGACGATCTCCAGATGGCGGGGCAGCACCCGGTGAAAAAGGTCAACCGCCCAGGTTTCCAGGGCCTCCGGCATCAGGGTATGATTGGTATAGCCAAAGGTTTTCACACAGATTTCCCAGGCATCCTCCCAGGCCATCCCCTCTTCATCCAGCAGCAGCCGCATCAGTTCGGGAATGGCGATGGCCGGGTGGGTATCGTTGAGCTGGACCGCGATCTCATCGGTAAAGCGCCCGAAGTCGTTGCCATGCTGCTTCTTGTAACGGCGAAGAATATCCTGGAAGGTGGCGGCGACAAAGAAATATTGCTGTTTGAAGCGCAACTCCTGGCCTTCCCGGATATCGTCGGAGGGATAGAGGACCTTGGAGATGGTCTCCGACTCCACCACGCTCTGCACCGCGGCCACGTAGTCGCCGCGATTGAAGGAGACCAAGTCCAGTTCCCGGGAGGCCTTGGCGGACCAGAGCCGCATATTGATTACCGAATCGTTGCGGAATCCCGGCACCAGGATATCGTTGGCCATCGCCATCACTTCGCTGGTATCCACCCATTCATGGCGCAAATTGCCCTCAGCATCATGGTAGCGGTGTACCCGCCCGTGGAACTTAACCGGATACATATTCCAGGGACGGTCGTACTCCCAGGGGGTTCCGTAGCGCAACCAGTTGTCGGGGTGTTCCACCTGAAAGCCGTCCAGGAGGCGCTGATAGAAGAGGCCGTACTCGTAGCGAATCCCGTAGCCGTAGGCGGGGATCCCCAAGGTGGCCAGCGAGTCCATGAAACAGGCGGCCAGCCGGCCCAGGCCGCCGTTGCCCAGGGCCGCCTCCTCCTCCTCCTCGCGCACCTCTTCAAGGTCGTAGCCCATATGCTCCAAGACTCCGTCCACCTTGTCGTAGAGGCCGAGATTGATCAGGCTGTTGCCCAAAGAGCGGCCGATCAGAAATTCCAGGGAGAGGTAGTAGACCCGCTTGCGGTTGCTGGCGTAAAAGTCCTTCTGGGTCTTGACCCAGCGCTCGATCAGAAAATCGCGGACCGTATAGGCCAAGGCCTTGTAAACCTCGCGATTGCCCGCCCGCATGGGATCGCGACCCAGAAAGCTCAGCAGGTGATGATTGATGGTTTTGAGCAGGTCGTCGTCGCCCAGGCTGCCGCCGAAACTACAGTAGGGCCCGGTGGGGGCGGGATGATTGCGCAGGGGGATATCACGTTCCTTGCTTGACATTGGTCGATTCTCCTCCGACTCTGTACTCTATCGTTTGGGGCCAAGTTACCGTGACCTAACAACATGGTCAATCCTTTTCACCTACCGGACGCCCCGCCGGGCCCCAAACCGGGCCACCCAGGCCAGCGCCTCTTCCCGGCTGTTGACCGCGCCCTCCACCCGGGCCTGGGCCAGACCCGCCAGGATCTCTTTGAAGAGCGGGCCGGGGGACAAGCCACAAAGTTTTTGCAGATCATGACCGTCGAGCAGCGGGGGCAGACTCAGCACCGGCCCGATCCGCTCCCGGGCCACCCGGGTCACCTGGGCGTAAAGGGCGGCCAGATTCCGCTCCATGGCCACCGGCTTGCCGGGGCCGCGTCCGGCCAGGCTATCCGCCATGGCCAGCAGGAAAAGGGCGGGAAGGTCGGCACCCAAGGCCCGCACCAGCCGCAAACAGGCCCGCACCCCGATTCCCTGACGCTGACTGGCGTTCACCAGATGAAAGGGCCACATATGGTGAGCCACCAGCCCTTGCAGCAGCTCCCGGCGCCGGCGGCTGAAACAGAGACGCCGGGCCACCTCCCGGCACTGCTCGGCCCCGATCCGGTCGTGATTGTGAAAGATGATTCGTCCCTCCCGCACCTGACAGGCGGCGGCCTTGCCCAGATCGTGGAGCAGGGCCGCCCAGCGCAGGGTTGGAACCCGATCGGGGTGGGCCGGATCGGCAAGATAAGCGGAAAGCTCAGAGTGAAATTCCGGGAAAAAATCGGCCGGGGCGGCAAGCACCCGCTCCATGGAGGCCACCGCCTCGATGCAGTGGGCGGCCACATCGAGGTGATGGCTGTCGGGCTGCCGCAAGCCGACCCCGGCGGCCAACTCCGGTAGCACCTGAAAAAGCAGGCCGGATCCCGGCGGAGACCCGGCGTCGGCCACGGTCATGGCAGTCAGGGCCGCGCCCCCCCGGGCTCCCGCCAGCAGAGCATCCATTTCGCTGCGGATCCGCTCGGCGGCCACCCCGGCGATCAGCCCGGCGGCCACCCCTTGGGCGATCAACTCGGAGGTTGCCGGCTCCAGTTTAAAAGCGGCGGCACCGGCCACCTTTCCCCCGGAGGGCGGAGGCAGGCTGGCCAGGAAGCGGTAGGCCCTCAACAGACGGAGGGGGTCGGCGATGAAGACCCGGGGATGGACCGCTCGAATTACCCCGGCCTGCAAATCCCGCCGGCCGCCATGGGGATCAACCATCTCCCCTTGGCGAGCAGCCGGCCCGGACAGCTCCAGGGGGATCGCCAGGGCGTTGATGGTAAAATCCCGTTTCCCCAGATCCTCTTCGATGGAGAGCGCCCCTTCCCGAAAACCGGAAAAATCAAGATCCAGCCCTCCCCAGACCACCCGGGCCACATCATGTTCGCCATCAAGCAACACAAAGGTGCCGCCCAACTCGTCGGCCAGACGGCGGGCAAAACCCACCGCCCCGGCAGGCAGGGTAAAATCGAGATCCCGGCTAAAGCGGCCGCAGAGCCAGTCCCGCACCGCCCCGCCGGCAATAAAGAGCGACGGCGGGGTGGAAGCGGTGGTCCGCAGGGCGGCGGACAGGGACTCCGTCAGGCGGGGCGGATAGGGGTGCAGGACGGGGTGAGCGGGGGCGGCGACCATCGTCTTCCTTTGCGATCACCCCCGGTAGAGTGCGGCCAGGGTGGTATCGATGCGGCAGTGGACATCGTGGATGTGGATGCTTTCGAAACCCACGGTTTCAATCTCCACCCGGGTGGCGGGTGAAAAGCGCGGCCCCAGCAGTTCGCCGGTAACCCGGGCGGTTTCCCGCACCGCGTCTTCGGCGAACTGGGGACGATGGTGGGCGGCATAAACCAGCTCCGCCTCGTCGGGACGCTTGAGCAGATCCTGGCTCAGGTGGAGAGCCCCATCAAGACAGGCCAGCAACTGTTCATGATCCGGCCACGGCTCCCCGGCGGGCACCGTCAGGGCCAGCCGGGTCCGGGAGCGCTGGGAGTGGGTGGGCAAGGGCAGGGTAAGATCGGTCGAGGAATCCCGCCCCGGGGCAACCGCCCCGCCGGCCCCGGGAAAAAGCAGCCGGTTGTAGGCCTGGGTACAGGGACAGGCGGTGATATGATAAACTCCCACCTCCAGGCGCACGGTACAATCGGGGCCAGCCGCTCCGGCCACCCCCGCCACCGTCACCTTAAGATCCAGGCTGTCCAGCGAACTCAACTCACTGACCCCGGTCTGACTCAGTCGCGGCAGGCTCCCCGTCAGTTCAACCCTGCCCCGGGAGGCCTGCTGGCCAGCCATACTCAGCCGGGCCAGCTCCAAGGCGTACTGCTGCAGCTCGCTGAATTCCCTTTGGTGCAGGTCACTGATCGCCTCTTCCAGGCGGGACATGTGAATCCCCCGCAACTCGGCGGCCAGAGCCACCGAAAGGTTAAGAGCAAAGGGAAGAAAACCGGCGGGCAGCTTGACCCAGACGGTCTTGGCGCCGATCCCCACCTGGTCCAGCGCGATGGGGAACGAGGGGCGTTGCCGGGGGACATCGGGACAGTCGGCCAGCACCCGCCGGTGGCTCTCTGGGGGAAAAAAAGGTTTTGAGGACATCTGTTACCTCACAGGATAGACAACGCCTCCAGATCCTTAAGGTCGATATCACCTTTGGTCCTGGCCTTGGGATAAAGGGCGCTGAGCAATTTCTCGTCTTCCAGCAACTCTTGGAAGCGGGCATGGGCTTCGGCAAAATCGGCGGGAGCCGCCGGTCCGCCGGCCAGCATCTCCACCGCCAACGCGAACAGTTCGGGGTCGCGGGAGTAAACCGCGTAAAAGAGGCGATCCCTCACCAGCCGGGGATTCCGTTCATAGGGTGGAACCTCCTTGCCCAGGGCCAAAACCATCTGCTCGGCACTGCACCCGGGCAACAGGGCAAAAAGCTTGGGCGTATCGTAGATGTCGGCCGCTTCCACCAGCCGCTCAACCGCCCAGGAAGGCAGTTCTCCCAAGGCGACGCGAACCCGACCGACCACCTCCGGCGCCTCGTTTTCCAGCAAAAGACGCACATAGGGGGTGATCTCGTGGGAGGCCAACACCCGGCGCTGCAGGGCCTGCAGCAGCCACTCCACCTGCATCTCCGGGCTGCGGGCCACAAAGGGCATATAACGTTCCAGCCATCTTGATCCCCGTTTTGCCGCCGGTTTCATCACCAAACCTCCTTGCCTTACTAGTAATCGTTCAGCAGCACCGCATCTTCGGGCGATCAGCCAGGCTTACGTACACGGGGGGGTACGCGGCGCTTGGCCGCTTGCCCGAACCTGCGGCACTGCTGAACGATTACAGCCCGTTTGTTGACCATGGTGAACGGATACCCTTACTAAACCGTTACCCAATCTTTACCATTCTCAGCGCAATTATGCCAGAAAAGATCCAACATGCGGAAATTACAGGGTAAAAAAATGATTTCCATTGACCGGACCCAAATGCCGCGCTATTCTAACCCTGATATGGTTTGAGGGTTCAACTCGAGAAGATGGGGGCAGCCATGGCTGATCCGAAAAAGCGCGCGATTAAACCGCGGCAGAAATCATCCCTGCCGATCATTTTGGCCCTGGTGGCCCTGGCCGCCCTCATGGGCCTGCTGCTGTGGAAGTTCGCCCTGGCTCCCCGGGAACCGGCGGTATCATTCCAGCCGCCCGTCGCCACCCCACCTGAAACCGCACCCCCGGCCACCACCCTCCGCCCGGAGGAGGGCCGACCCGGCCTGGAGGCTCCACCCCCTTCCCGGGACCTGATTAGCCCGGAGCCTGCCCCGCCGGTGAATGAGTGCGCCTTGGTCAGCGGTCAGCTGGCCGACTTTTTCCAGGAGCTGGACCGGCGCGACTATATCCGTGCCCGCCAGGAGGCCGACGGCACCCAGGTTATCCTGGGCCGGCTGATCGACCGCTTGCTGGCCAATCCCCCGGTGGTCAGCGGCGAAACCGACAGTCTCTTCGCCATCCTCAACAACACCGCCCATTTCTACCGGGTGCTGCAAAGAAAAGACCTGCTCCTGATCAAGGATATCCTGGACCACGAAGGGACCGAACTGGAAAAGATCATGGCCCTCTTCTACCGTTGGTCCCAGATCGCCCCCGACTGCCCCCCCACCGGCATCGGCATCCACCTGCCCCTGCCGGCCACCTATGAATACGCCGGGTTCTTCCTCAATACCCTGGGGGGACGCTCCTACCTGTTCCGCCGTGAATCTCGGGTGCGGTCACTGGTTAAATACTATTCAACCCTGATCCTGGACCGGGCCAACGACGCCGGCCTGAACCGCCACGGCCTGGACATCCGGCCCACCATCAACGGCCTGCTGGCGGAGATGCTGCCCCAGCAATCCCTGCGGATGCGCGATGAGTATCTTGCCACCCTCAACGAACTTCAGGACAAGTACCAAAGACAGTACGGCAATTAACCGATTTACTTTACCCCTTTGGCGTTAAGATGGGCCGAGTATTTTTTGTCGGTTCCCAGGATATGTTTATCCAGCCAATCCCTGAGGAACTGGGAAACCTCGACGGTAAGATTGAGCTTGTTGGCCTTCAGATCGCTTTGCAGGGCCAAAACCTTGGCGGTCATTTTGTCGTGTTTGACCTTGTGGGCGGCGTAGTCGGGGTAGCCATGGGTCTGCATCAACCGCTCTTCGGTGGCAAAATGACTGGCACAGTAGGAAGCCAGCCGGTTAAGGATCTTGCCCAGAATATCCTTGGCCCGCTGCTGCATCATCGCCTCATGCAGCTCATTGATCATGGCCACCAGCTCCTTGTGCTGATCGTCGATCTCCCTGATATTAACGCTGTAATCCTCCTTCCAGCTGAAAAGTGCCATCCTGATACCTCCGTGGGAATGTTAAGAGTTTGCCCCTGAACTTATCCGTCCCGCCGGGCGCTGATCCTGCACCCCGTCCGCAGTAATCCATATTATGTCAGCCGCCCGCCTCATGCAAGAAGAATCATTCCTGAAAAAAAGATTAATAGCGACAGTCCCAGCGACCCGTAAACAAAAAAATCAATTTATCGTCGCCTACCGCTGATAACTATACTATAATATGTTGTTTTCCCGTCCGCCGCTACCAGGCAACAGAGCGGAAGGGTGGTCCCAGGGAGGCGAAATTGGCGGAGAGCCACAGTGAATACCAGAGAATTATCCAGGAGATGAGAGCAGCCGTCCAGGCCGGGGACCTGGATAGCTTTCAAACCGTCCTGCTCTCCTGGTTCAATCTCAAGGAGCTGGTCCATGCGCCGGATTCCCTCGCAGACCCCATTCTGGAGGTCTGCGCCCAACCCTTTGTCCCGGCTGCTTTCGCCTCCTTGCCGCCCCCAATCAAGCTCTACGCTTTAAACGCCATCTTTCGCCATGGGATCGTCCGGCTTGCCGACCTGACCCCCCAGCTTGAGTTTCTGGACCAGCCCGCCGCCCTGGCCAATGTCTCCCCCCAACACCGCTCCCCTTTTATCTACCTGCAGGTGGTGGGCCTGCTGCTCCAGGGGCGAATCCAAACGGCGGAGGCGATCCACCAGCAACAGCAGCGCAAGCTGACCGGCTACGGCCTCCGAGGCTGGCTGCTGTTTCTGGCCGGTGACGGGGCCGGGGCCATTCGGGCCTTCAAAAACGACCTTAAGATCCTGCGCCGCCGGGAAAACATCCCCACCGCCTACTTCACCGGCTTCGAAGGCCTGCTGTTCCCCATCATTCTGCTGGCCGACCATACCCATCATCATCTGCCGCTGCTCAAGGAGATCCTGGCCGCCCTGGACGAACACCAGCCCCACAACCCGTTACTTCCCGCCTACCAAGTCCTGGACGGGGTTATCGCCATGCTGGAAAACCGTCCCGAGGCCGCCCGCCGCATCCTCTCCCTGCCCCTGCCGCCAGACAATGCCGTGGCCCTGATCTGGCACGGCCTGGCCCATCATTGGCTGGGCGGCGGCATCCCCCTCCGCCTGGCTGAACCTCTGCGCGACCTGGGGAAACGGGCCCGCCGGCACTCCCACCGCTGGCTGGCAGCCACCATCGAAGACCTGCAGCTCGGCCCCACGGCGGCCAGGCCCCAAAACGGCAAGGCCCGGGGCTCACTGGCCACCGCGATTCAAAGCCGGGAGCCCTGGCAACACGCCCTGCTGGCCATGGACCAGGAGTTTCCTCCCCCCGCCCCCTCCGCCGACCAGCCGGAGCGGCGGCTGGCCTGGCACCTTGACTACCGGGAGGTGGAACTGACTTGCCGCCTGAAGCCGGTGATTCAGCACCGCCGGCCGGGAGGCCAATGGAGCAAAGGGCGCCCTTTGGCCCTAAAACGACTGCTCGCCGCCGGCGAGCTCAAGGATGGTCGCCGGTCGGTCCTGGTTGATCGCCGCGACCGGAGACTGCGGGCCGCGATCACCCGGGAGTCCGGCCCGGGAGGGGAGGTTTTTCAACTGACCCCGGACTTGACGCTGCTGATCGGCCACCCCCACCTTTTCCTGGCCGGCCAGCCTGAAATCAGGGTTAAGCTGGAGGAGGGCCACCCGGTTTTATTGATCGAAAAAGGTGAACAGCAGACCCTGCGGGCCAGGCTCTTCCCCTTTCCCGACCTCCAGCGCCAGCTTTTGCTCCGCCAGGGTCCGGCCGACTTCCAGGTCATTACCTGCAGTCGGGGGCTACAAGCTCTGGCCAGCCGGCTGGGGCCAAACGGGCTACACCTGCCGGCCGAAGCCAACGCCGAGGATCTGTTTGATCGGTTGGGGGAGTTACCCCAGGAGCTGACCGTTTTTTCCCAGCTGGACCAGCTCCCCTTGGCCGCCGCTCCAGCCACTCCCGATGAACAGGTGGTGGCCCAACTGATGCCCACCGGGAGCGGTTTGCGGCTCCGCTTGCGGGTGCGCCCTCTGGGCCCCGATGGGCCATCCCTGCCGCCCGGCCACGGACCCACGGCGATCTGGGCCACCTGCAACGGGGTGCGCCGCCGGGTCACGCGCGATCTGGCGGCGGAAAAAGCCGCCGCCGACCAGCTAGCTCTCCTGGGCGGACTCTCCCCGGAAAGCCGGGAGCCCGGTCGGGGCACGGAAGAGCCCGCCAGTTGGCTGCTGACCACCCCCCGGCACTGCCTGGATTTTCTGGCCCGCGTCCGGGAGCGCTCCCCGACCACCCCCTTGGAGTGGCCGGAGGGCGAAGGTTTTTCCCTCAGCCCCACCGCCGGGATTAACCGGCTCCACCTTCGAATCGGCAAAAAAAATAACTGGTTCGAGCTGGAAGGCAGCCTGCGCCTGGACAATGGGCTGATCCTGGAGCTGGGTCGGCTGCTGCGGGCCGCCAGCGCCAGCCCCGGCCGGTTTATCCCTTTGGGACACGGCCGTTTTCTCAGTTTAAGCGCCGAACTGCGGCGCAAGCTGGAGGAGATTGAAGCCTACGCCGAGATTCGCCGGGGCGAGGTGCGCCTCCATCCCCTGGCAGCGCGACTGCTGCTGGGCGCCGGCAGCTCACCCGACAGCGACCCGGCCCCGCAACTGGAAACCGATCAATCCTGGCGGGACTTTCTGGACGGACTGAACCGAACCGACCCCCAGCCGCCACCCCCTCCCAGCACCCTCAACACCGAACTGCGCCCCTACCAGCTTGATGGTTATCACTGGCTGTTGCGCATGGCCGAACTGGGTTTCGGGGCCTGCCTGGCCGACGACATGGGCTTGGGCAAAACTATTCAGGGCCTGGCCCTGCTGCTCCACCGGGCCTCCCTGGGGCCAAGCCTGGTGATCGCCCCCACCTCGGTCTGCCGCAACTGGCAGGAGGAGGCGGCCCGCTTCGCCCCAACCCTCAGGGTAATCAGCTACGATGGCCCGGACCGCCACCGACTGCCACGCGACTTCCAACCCTTTGATCTGGTGATCTGCAGCTACGGCCTGTTGCAGCGGGACGCCGAAGTGATCACCGGCCCCCACTGGAGCACCATCGTTCTGGACGAAGCCCAGGCGATCAAGAATTTCCTGGCCAAACGCTCGCGGGCGGCCATGAAACTAAATGGCGATTTCAAGCTGATCACCACCGGCACCCCCCTGGAAAATCATCTGGCCGAACTGTGGACCCTCTTTCTTTTTATCAACCCCGGCTTGCTGGGTTCCCTGGATCACTTCAACCGGCGCTTCATCGTCCCCATCGAACAGCACAACGATACCGCCGCCCGCACACGCTTGAAGAAACTGCTGACCCCCTTTGTCATGCGCCGCCTCAAGGGCGAGGTTTTAAAGGAACTACCGCCCCGCACCGACGTTACCCTGCGGGTGGAAATGCACCGGGAGGAGGGCGCCCTGTACGAAGCCCTGCGTCGACAAGCCCTGGTCAACCTGGAAGCCGGCCATGAGCGCCACGACTCCCCCCTGCGGATTCTGGCCGAGATCATGAAACTGCGCCGGGCTTGCTGCCACCCCCGCCTGGTACTCGCTGACAGCCGGCTGCCCTGCGCCAAGCTGGATCTTTTTGCCAAGGTGGTGACGGAATTACTGGAAAACCGGCATAAAATCCTGGTATTTAGTCAGTTTGTCGACCATCTGGCCATCGTCCGCGAACTGCTGGACCGCCGGAAGGTCTCCTACCAGTACCTGGACGGGGCCACACCACCGGCCACCAGACAACGGCGAGTGCGGGCCTTTCAGCAGGGCCAGGGCGACCTGTTTCTGATCAGTCTGCGAGCCGGCGGCTTGGGCCTCAATCTCACCGCCGCCGATTATGTGATCCATCTGGACCCCTGGTGGAATCCGGCGGTGGAGGAGCAGGCTTCGGACCGGGCCCATCGCATTGGCCAAAAAAAACCGGTCACCGTTTACCGGCTGATTACGACCGGCACCATCGAGGAGAAAATTCTGGCCCTGCATCGGCACAAAAGACGGCTCTCCACCGAGTTGCTGGACGGCAACCGGCTGGGCCCACCCCAAAGCAGCGCCGAACTGCTGGCCCTGCTGCAAGACCGCTGACCCGGGAGGAGCAATGTGAAAATAAGTCTAACCTGGAAACTGGTCATCGGCTGCAGCCTGACTTTGCTGGTCACCATGGGCGCCACTTTCCACATTATCAACCTCCGGCAGGAGCGGCTGATCATCCGCCAGGCGGAAAACGAGGCCCGCACCATCTTTCGCCAGATCGTCATCACCCGCAAGTGGGTGGCCGACCATGGCGGAGTCCTGGTAGAGAGGCGCTTCCAGCCGGCCGCCCAACCAACTCCTTTTATTGCCGATGCCGAGATCATCGATCAGCACGGTCGCCGCTTCACCCGTGAGACTCCGGCCATGGTAACCAAAGCCCTGGCCAATTACGCCAAGGAGGAGGAGGCCTACTGGTTCCATATCACCAGCCTCAACCCCATCAACCCGGCCAACCGGCCCGATGATCTGGAGGTTAGGGCATTGGCCGCCTTCGAGCGGGAGAATCTAACCGAATTCATCGCCGTGGAAACCATTGGGCATGATCTCTACCTGCGCTATATCTCCCCCCTCTACACTGAAACCGTCTGTAGCGGTTGCCACCAGAACTACCAGGTCGACGATCTGCGGGGGGCGATCAGCGTCTCCCTGCCCCTGAGCAAAACCTTCGCCGAGGCGGCCCAGAACCGGCGGATTCTCTTGGCCTCCATGTCACTGGTGGTCCTGATTTTAGGGGCGGCCCTGCTGCTGATGATCCGTTTTCTGGTCCTGACCCCCATGCGGACCCTGGCGGACTCCATGCAGCGTTTTTCCGGCAGCGGTCATCGGGAAGATGCCACGGTGCTGGCCACCGGCGACGAATTCGAGGATCTTTCCCGCTCCTTTGCCCAGATGGCGACCAAGCTCAGCGAATATCATTACGAACTGGAGGAGAAGATCCAGGCCGCCACCCGGGACCTGGCCCTGACCAATCGGCAACTGGCGGAAACCAACCGCCTGCTGGTCGCCGCCGGCGAACGCAAATCCGACTTCATCGCCCGGGCCTCCCACGAACTGCGGACCCCCCTGACCTCGATCAAGGGCGGGATGGAGTATGTCACCGCCCGGCTGACCGCCATGCCGCCGAATCCCAAGGGAGAGGAGCTTTGCGAAGAGGTGCTGGATTTTCTCACCCTGATCCGCAAGAATACCGACCGGCTGATCCGCATGGTCAACACCATGCTGGATATCGAGCGGATCGAGATGGGCACCGTCTCCTCGCTGAACTGGACCGAATGCGATCTGGCACTGGTGATCCGGGAGAGTATCGCTGAGTTCGCCCCCACCACCGCCGCTCGCCGCATCGTGATCCGGGAGACTGCTCCGCCCACTCTGCCGGTGGCGGCCGACGAAGACCGGCTGCGCCAGGTGTTGACCAACCTGCTGGCCAACGCGGTTAAATTCGCCCCGGAAAATTCGGAGATCGCCATCAACCTTGAGCGGGATCCCAACCAGCTGACCGTGGAGATCTGCGATCAGGGTCCGGGAGTGCGTTCCGGTGAAAAAGAGAAGATTTTCGAAAAATTCTATAAACTGGGAGACAAGGAGGGCAGCGGCCTGGGACTGGCAATCTGCCGCAGTATCATCGAAGCCCACGGCGGGGAGATCGGAGTAAGAGAAAACCCCGCCGGCCAGGGGGCCTGCTTCTATTTCAAACTGCCACGGAACTAAAAGGGAACAGGGGGAGAGACAAACCCATGGAAGAACGAAGCTTACCGGCCACGCTACTGGCCATTGACGACGATCCGGACATTCTCAAGGTGCTTAAGGCCAACCTGGAGCTGCACGGCTTTAAGCTGCAAACCGCCGCCTCCCTGGCCGAAGCCCGCAAGCTGCTGGAAGCTGGACGTCCCGACCTGGTGATCCTGGACCTGATGCTGCCCGATGGCGATGGCCTGGAGTTCTGCTGCTCCCTGAAATCGCTCCACCCCCAACTGCCGGTGATCATGCTCACCGCCCGAGACAAAATTTCCGATAAGGTGGTGGGCTTGGAACTGGGGGCCGACGACTACATGGTCAAGCCCTTCGAAACCAGCGAGCTGCTGGCCCGAATCAAGGCCCGGCTGCGCTCGGCGGTGGTTCCGACCGAGCGCAAACAGCTTCTGAAGGCCGGCACTCTGGAGATCGATCAGCGCAATCAGACGGTAACCGTGGCCGGGGCCGAGGTTTATCTAACCGCCAAGGAATTTCAGCTCCTCTCCTGCCTGGTGGAGAACCGCAACAACCTGGTAACCCGGGATGAGATCCGCAAGCGGCTCTGGAGCGACTCCAAGATCTACTCCTGGAGCCGGGTTATCGACGTCCACATCCAGCACCTGCGCCAAAAGCTGGAGCAGACCCCCGGCAAGCCCCGCCACATCATCACGGTCCCGGGCCGGGGGTATCGTTTCGAAGAGTGAATTCCTTTCCGGGTGGTCGGGAAGGAGCAGATCAGGGGGCCAGCCTGGCGACCGCCTCAGGGACTTCTCTGGACTGGGGGACGTTGGGCCAGACCACGTTTTTCCACCAGCCATCCTGCCGCCGCCACTGCCCCAAGGCGCTCCGGACCCCATTGATCACCGAGTTCAACGGTTCCGGGGCCAGGCGAACGGCCAGCCCGGTCCGGCGGGCAACCAGGCGGTCCATGCCCTGGAAGCAGGCCCCTCCACCGCTGAGACAGATCCCCGAGCGGGAGATCTCAGCGGTCAGTTCCGGGGAGAGTCGCCGCAATCCCACCTCGATCATCAACATAATCCGCCCCAGCACCGGCTCTATGGCCCCAATCAACTCACGCCGGGAGACCTCCACGCTCATCTCGCGGCCGCTCACGATCCCCATTCCCACGGCTTTGATCTTCCCCTCCGCGGGGGGATCATCGGAGGTGGCCCGGCCGACCACCTCCTGGGTGAGCCGCTGAACCTCGTGGGGGTAAAGGGAGATCTTGTGGCCGATGATGGCGACATTGCGCACGGCCCGCTGCAGGTCGGCACAGGCGGTGCGGACCGCGGTGGCGAACACCACCCGCCGCTCCCGGATAACCGCCATATCGGTAACCCCCTCGCCGATATCGATCAGCAAACTGGCCACGCCGGCATCAACATTGATCCCCGCCCCCAACGCCGCCGCCCACACCTCGGGAATAATCACCACCCGCCTGGCCCCGGCCCGGCTGATCGCCTCGGCCAAAAACCGGCGCTCATGGTCGGAGCTGTCGGTCGGCGCGCAGGACAGTACCAAGGGGGCACGCCAAGAGGGAGCGGCCTTCTTGAGCAGGGGACGAATCAGGTTGGCGGCATTGCGAACATCGATGATCACCCCGCCCCGCAGGGGAGAGGAGACCAGCTTGTTGTTGATGTAGGATATATACTCATCCTCACCCTGCTCGGGCCGGCCCTGCTGGACATGGCGGATCAGGGAAGGTCCTTCGACCAAACGAAGGCCATCGGCGGAGGCCACCCGGGTATTGGCGGTGCCTAGATCGATGGCCACGGCTGGCCTGGCTAATATCTGGCTCAGCAAGGCTGGCATACCTTCACGAATATCATCGTAATCGTTCAGCAGCACCGCATCTTCGGGCGATCAGCCAGGCTTACGTACACGGGGTACGC
>DSDS01000161.1 GCA_011048585.1 Desulfurivibrio alkaliphilus
CAGGTGGGACGCAATTTCCGCACCAGCATCGGTTTCATCCCCGGCCATCTTACCCATGGCGGGCGGGAGCACCGAGTTTTCGCCGGCTGCAAACCGCCGATCCCCCTCTACAAATGGCACGGTTACACGGTACTGGAACCCCTGCCCCGCAACCTTACCCTCCTGATGACTTCGGACCACTGCCAGGTGGAGGCGATCTCGGTGATCGACCGCCCTCATATGCTGGGCCTGCAGTCGGACAACCACGCCGCCGATCCCCGCGACGTGGCACTATGGCTGGAGCAGGACCGGGAGTGGCTGGGCGCCATCCGCGACCAGCAGATCAAACCCGGGGAGATCCTGGCCGCCGCCCGCGACCAGGCCAAAAAGATCGGCCGTGACTTTCATCGGCTGTTGGGCAACTATCTGCAGTTAATCAAGTAAAACCCCGTCATCCCTACTCCCCCAGCAGATGCAGCAGCACCCGGCGCCGATGGGGGCTGCTGCGATGCTCCCAGAGGTAGATCCCCTGCCAGGTCCCCAGCGCCAGCCGGCCCTCGACCAACGGGATCCCGATGGAGGTCTGGGTCAGGGCGCAACGGATATGGGCCGACATATCATCGGGCCCCTCGCTGCAATGGCGCCAGCCGGGCTGCCCATCGGGGGAAAGCTCGGCGAAGAAGGCATTGAGATCGTGACAGACGTCGGGATCGGCATTTTCCTGGATCAGCAGGGAGGCGGAGGTGTGCAGACAGAACAGGGTCAACAATCCTTGGCGTAGTCCGCTGTCGACCACAAAACCGCGCACCTGATCGGTGAACTCAAACAGCCCCCGGCGACGGCTGTTAATCTCCAGGGTGCGGCTGACAACCCTGACCATGGCATTCTCCCCCTTTTTGACAACTGACAAAGATCGTTACGCCGGCCCATATGTCGGCGACTTTCAGGTTCGCAAACGGGCCAGGGCCGCGTTTTGCCGGGCCGAAACCTCTTGGGCCTGCCGGTGCTCGAGGGACTGGACAAGGGCATCAAGCTCCTGCTGGATCCCCTTGACCTCCTCGATCCGGCTCCCGATCTCGGCGGCGGTCTCGTTGACCGAGTCCGCCAGATCCGTCAACGGATCCCCGGACCGCAATCGCACCCTCCCGCCGAAATCGCCCTCTTGCAGAGCTTTTAAAGCCCGCGCAATCCGATAGACCGGCCCGGCGATCTTCTGGGGCAGAAACAAAGCTAAAACCATGCCGCTCAAAAGGCTCACGAAAGCGCCGGCGGCCATGACGGGAAGCAGCAGGTCACTGATTCGGCGCACCTGGATGTGGGCTGAATAGAAGTTCGCTGAAATCTCCTGGCGGGCATAGAAAAACAGGATAAGGGCCGCGACCAGCGAGCTGAGCAGCACCACCCCGAGGATGCGCACCAGCAGCCAAAACTGAAATTGGCGTATTACAGCAAGATTGAGCTTTTTTCTCTTGTGATAGGTCATTGCGGATCCCTTTCAGAGCATATTACGGTGGCAACCGACGCACAGTTCCCGCTGCCCGGGTTTAACCAGGCGATAGGGGTTGTCGGACCCATGAAATTGATGACAGGACATACAGGTGATCCGTCCATCGGGCAGGGTTGGATACTCCCGCGGGACAATCATCCCCGGTGGCGGCAGCACGTTCACCGGGTGGGAAGCGCCCAGTTGTTTGGAGTGACAACCAAGACAAACCTCCATGGAGTTCTCCACCTTACCGTTGAGCCCGGCGTGATAGTCCACAACCCGCCCATCCTCGCCGGCCCCCGGGGCTGGTCGGAGCGCACCACCAGCAAATTCCCGGACTCCCAGGGAAACATTTGCCGGAGCGGACAAAGACAACCGGAGCAGATAGTACTCACCCACCCGCTGAAAATCGCTGACAAAAGCTGGCTTTGCAACGGGGGAATCCGGGCGGACAACGGCCGGCGGCCGATTGCGCGACGAAGGCTTCTTGGTGGAAAAGCTGAGGGTTTCCGAGAGTTGAGTGCGACCAAAGAGGTCTCGCGATTCAACCGCAAAGAGATAGGAGGCGCCCGGCTTCAGATCGTAAAGCACAACCCGATGGTCTTGACTGAGCCGACTGCCGGGGGGCGAGAGCTGGGAGAGCTCTCCGACACCGTAACGGACCCGGGCATCCGCCATGGTGTCGGTACGCCAGCCGATGGTGGCCGAAAGAAAGACACCGCGCCGCACTTCCAGTATCTGCACGTCGGAGATGAGCGGGGGCCGACCCGGGTCCACAACCTCGGCCAGACCGGTCAGCGGCGGCACCGAGATGGTCTGCGGCGGGGAATCCCCCCCTTGGCCGTGGGTCTCCACCACCAGGCTGTCCCCAACCTGTTCGGCCGACAGCAGGAAACCATGCTCGCTATGGGGCACGCCACTTTCAACCAGCCAGTTGATCTTGCGCCGCTCAACAGATTTTCCCGACGTCCCGGCTTCACCGCTTGAATTCGCCGCCGGGGCCGCGTGACAAACCCCGCAGCGCTGCCGCGTAAACGGTTCATGCCGATAACGACTCTGGATATTCTGCTCCAGAATCGCCCGATGACACTGATAGCACCCCCGAAAATCTATCTCCCCGGCCTCGGGATAAATGGAGGCCAGGCCCAAAGAACTCGGAATAACCAGTATGATCAGGAAAAAAAGAAAAAGAGAAAACCTGTAAAATTCAACCATGGCACCCTGACAGGAATATAAGTTTTTTTTGATTTTTATCCATCACCTTACCCTTGTCAACAAAATCCCTCCCCCCCCCAAAAAGGAACTTTTGCCGCGGTAGCCCAGCAAGAGATGTCACCCTGTGCCCCATGGGCAGATGGTCGCCCAAAGACGCAATGGCCAGCCCGGCTTGCTTTACGGTCACTGAACGCCTTTTTTTCAGTTGACAATCCCAGGGCCAACCAATACAGCAGATGAGATGAATTATCAACTTCAAGGCAAACATAAACACTCCCCCTTGATCCCCACGGCCCGGTCCGGCAGCAGGTTCAATCTCACCCGCTATTTTTCGGTGATCTCATTCGTTCTGGTTTTGCTGGCCGGTATCGTGCTGGGGGGGGTATTTCCACCATCTGGCCAAGGATGCCGTGACCAGGGAGGCGGAAAGCAGCAACATCGCCATGACCAAGGTCGTGCGCAATGCCCTGTGGGTTGATTTTGCCGCCGCGGTTACCGCCTCCCCGGCCCGGGAGCCGGACGAGCCGCGGCTGACCAACGCCCACCAGGAGAGCCTGCCGACCAAAGTGGTCAACCTGATGCGGAACAGCGACGTCCTCAAGATCAAGGTCTACAATGCCCAGGGGGTGGCGGTTTTCTCCTCGGAAACCGGACAGACCGGGGAAGATGCCTCCGCCAAGCCGGGCTTTCAGACCGCCATTGCCGGCGGGGTTGCCAGCGACCTCAAGCACCGGGACCGCTTTGTGGCCATCGATAGCGAACGCACGGCCATCGATTTCATCGCGACCTACGTCCCACTTCTCGATGAGCAGGGGGCGACGATCGGGGTGTTCGAGATCTACCGGGACGTAACCCCGCTACTCAAACGGGTACGACTGATCTTCCTCAAAGTGGCGGGGGTCACCTTCAGCGCCGCCCTGCTCCTCTACCTGCTGCAGTTGCTGGTGGTCCACCGGGCTCAACGCATCCTCCGAGCCCAGGCCAGGTCGCTGGAGGACAAGACGGCGAGCATCAAAGCCATCGTCGATACGGCGGCGGACGGGATCATCACCACCGACCGACAGGGCCGGATTCTCACCTTCAACAGCGCCGCCGAAAAGATTTTCGATTATTCGGCCGCCGAGATCATCGGTCGGAACGTCAAGGAGCTGATGCCCGCTCCCCAGCGGGCCAGGCATGACCAGCATATGCGCCGTCATCTCGAAGAGGGCAGCATGATTGTGGGGGGCCGAGCCAAGGTGACGGGCCGGCGCCGGGATGGCTCCACTTTCCCGCTCTCACTGGCCATCAGCGAGATGATCATCGGTACGGAAAAACATTTCACCGCCGTCGGCCGGGACATTTCAGATCAGAAGGAGACGGAAGCGGCCCTGATCGCTTCCCGGGAAGCCGCCGAGGCGGCCAATCGAGCCAAAGGCAACTTCCTGGCCAATATGTCCCATGAGATCCGCACTCCGATGAACGCCATCATCGGCCTCAGCCGTCTCTGCCTGAAAACCGAGCTGACCCCCAAACAACGCGACTTCCTGCAAAAGGTGCACGACTCGGCCCAATTGCTCCTGAGAATTCTCAACGATATCCTCGATTTTTCCAAGATTGAAGCCGGCAAGCTGCAAGTGGAAGCAGTTCCCTTCTCTCCGGCCGAGGTGCTGGGGCAGCTCAGCGCCATCATGGAGAGCAGGCTCGAGGCCAGGGAGCTGCGCTTCACCATTGATACCGCCCCCGAAGTGCCGGCCCGGGTGATCGGTGACCCACCGCGCCTGGGCCAGGTACTGACCAACCTGGTGGGCAACGCGGTAAAATTCACCCACCGGGGTGAAATCGTGGTGCGAACGGAAGTGGCCGAGGAGAACCGGCACGACCTCCTGCTGCGGTTCACCGTGCGCGACAGCGGCATCGGCATGACCCCGGAACAGTGCGCCCAAGTCTTCCAGCCCTTCTGCCAGGCCGACACCTCCACCACCCGTAAATATGGCGGCACCGGGTTGGGCTTGGCCATCTGCCGGGAGCTGGTGGGGATGATGGGCGGCACCATCAGGGTGGAGAGTACGCCCGGGGCGGGCTCGACTTTTATCTCCCTGATTCAGGCGGGCCGGATCGAACCCGACCCGGCGGACTCCCGTTTTACCCCGGCGGCCGACCAGACGGCGGCAAGGAGCGACCAGACAGCATGAGCGACATGAACCCAAAAACAATTCTGGTGGTGGACGACACTCAAATAAACATCGTGATCCTGCAGGGTATCCTGGAAGTCCTCTATACGGTGCGGGGAGCCGCCAGCGGCCGGGAAGCCCTCAGAACCGCCGCCGCCACCTGGAATCGCTGGTCCAGGATCAGACCCGGCACCTGCTGGCCAAATCGCAGGAGCTGCAACAGACCCGCCTGGAGATCATCCGCTGCCTGGGCCGAGCCGCCGAATATCGGGACAACGAAACGGGGATGCACGTGATCCGGATGAGCTTCTACACCGGAATGCTGGCCAAAAAGGCGGGGTTGACCGAAGCCGAGGCCGACCTGATCATGCACGCCTCCATGATGCACGATATCGGCAAGATCGGGATCAGCGACCTGATCCTGCTCAAACCCGGCAAGCTGACCTTGGCGATCACGAGCTCGAGCTGCTCAAGCTCTCCGAGGCCATAGCTCTGACCCATCATGAAAAATGGAACGGCCGGGGCTACCCCCGCGGCCTGGCCGGCGCGGAGATCCCCCTGGCCGGCCGGATCACCTCGGTGGCCGACATTTTTGACGCCCTGACTTCGGCTCGCCCCTACAAAAGCGCCTGGACGGTGGATGAGGCCCTGGCCCTGATCAGCAAAGAGGCGGGCCAGGCCCTGGACCCCCGCCTGGTCCCCCTCTTCCTCGAGCTCCGGCCGGAGGTGGAGGAGATCATGCGCGCCTTCGCCGACGAGACCTCGTAACCCGTCCGGGTCATACCGCCCCGTCGAAATCGGAACCGACCAGGGTCCCCAGGGCCGACAGGAGCCGTTCGAGTCGGCGGCACACCCGCTCAAGGGCCGTTTCAACAGTGCCGGAATCGGACAAAACCCGCTCCAGGTCGGCACAGGCCGCGGCGAGATCCCGGGCCCCGATATAGGCCGCGGCGGATTTCAGGGAGTGGACCTTGATCTGCAGGGCCTCACCATCACCGGCCTGGACCAGACGACGCAAGCAGTCGCCGACCTGGGCAAACTCCCGGGCGAAACCGCGCACCAGCTTGCGATAGAGGAGAAGGTTATGGTCGAGACCCTCCAGGGCGCCGTCAACATCCAGGGCCAACTCCCGCAGGGCCGACAGCAGCTCG
The DNA here is from genome assembly GCA_011048585.1 of Desulfurivibrio alkaliphilus. Taxonomy (GTDB): domain Bacteria; phylum Desulfobacterota; class Desulfobulbia; order Desulfobulbales; family Desulfurivibrionaceae; genus Desulfurivibrio; species Desulfurivibrio alkaliphilus_A. Next base: position 5,985 of record DSDS01000161.1, read on the forward strand.
TCACCTTGCGGCACCTCCACCAAAGGGGAGTCACCCGACGGAGAACCACCCCCAAGGCCGGGAGCCAGCCGGCTTTGCAGCAAAGCGTAGAGACTTTCGGCCCTGAGCGGTTTGGTAAGGTGGCCATTAAGGCCCGCGGCCAGGCTTTTAAGCCTATCTTCCTCCATGGCGTGGGCGGTCAGGGCGATGATCGGCAACCCTTCACGCTCCGGCAGCCGGCGGATCGCCGCCGTGGCGGCCAAACCGTCCAGACCGGGCATCCGCAGATCCATCAGGACCAGATCATAGGGCTGGCTCCGCACCCGCTCCACGGCCTGATCACCATCGGCGGCAAGATCCACCACCGCGCCGGTTTTGGCCAAAAGGGCCAGGGCGACCTGGCGGTTGACGGCATCATCCTCCGCCAGCAGTAGGCGGAACCCGGCAAGATCAGGCACCGCTCCTCCCCGGGGCGGAGCCTGATCTCGATACTCCCGGGGGGTGGCCGCCACCGGCAAGCGCAAAACAAAGCTGAAGGTGGCCCCTTGGCCGGGCTGGCTTTCAACCTGAATCCGCCCCTCCATCAGCTCTACCAACTGGGCGCTGATCGCCAATCCCAGGCCGGTACCTCCGAATCTGCGAGCAATAGAGGCATCCAGTTGGCAAAAGGCGTTAAACAGCTCCTCCTGTTGGGACGCCGGAATTCCGATGCCGGTATCGGCCACCGAGAACCCCAGGACTGCCCCGCCGCCGGCACTCTCCAGCAGCTTGACCGCCAACACCACCCGGCCGCGGCTGGTGAACTTGACACTGTTGCTCACCAGATTGACCAGAACTTGCTGCAGCCGCAGGGGGTCACCGATCAGCCAGGGGGGCAGATCAGGAGCGGCATCCAGGACCAGCTCCAGTCCCTTGCGCCAAGCTTCGGGCCGGCAGAGCGCCAGACTGCGAGTCAACACCTCCGCCAGCGCGAAAGGGGTCTGCTCCAGGACCAGCCGACCGGCCTCTCTTTTGGAGTAATCGAGGATGTCGTTGATAAGCGCGAGCAAGGTTTCGCCCGAAGCGCGAATCTGCTCCAGATAATCCCGCTGCCGCTCATCGAGGCCGCTCTCCAGAACCAGTCCGCTTAAGCCGATCACCGCGTTGAGAGGGGTGCGCAACTCATGGCTCATGTTGGCCAAAAAACGGCTCTTGGCCTCGCTGGCCGCCTCCGCCTGCTCCTTGGCCGCCGCCAGTTCGGCGGTCCGTTCCCGCACCTTGCGCTCCAGTTCCAGATTCAACCTTTCATACCGCTCATTAAGCAGCTCGGCCCGCTCCATGGCCTCCACCATCCGGCTCTCCGTCTGCTTGAGATCTTTGATGTTACGGGACACTCCGGCGATATACTCAACCCGGCCATCGGCCTCCACCAGCGGTACCAGCATGGTGTACCAATAATCATCACCCAAGCCCGGTTCCTCGTAGCTCATGGGTTGCCGGGTGGCGACGCAGCGGGCGTAGCGGGCCTGGATGGCCGGGTACATTTCCGCCGGCAGGATCTCGTCAAAGGGGCGGCTCAAATCCACCCCGGCGGGGAATGCCCGTCGTTGCACGGGATTGTAGGCCGCCAGCCAGTAGCGCCCCCCCTGGACCCGGACGATGAACATCGAATCAGGGGAGTGCCGCCAAAGCAAGTGCAAGCTCTGCTCCAGAGGGGGGTGGGGGTTACGCTTGGCCATGGGAACTCACCGGACAACGGTCGGCAACTTCGGGCCTGCCATCAAGCAGCCGACACTCCTCAAGAAAGCGCAGATGGGCTTGATTGGCGGCCAGTTGGGCTTCATGGCGCCGGTCGTTGATTTCGCCGATATTTTCCTGGATCAAGGCGACATAATCCCGATCAAGCCGGTGGTACTCCACCATATCCCGCATGATCCGCTCGGTGCCGGCGGGGCTGATGCCGCAGCGATAGGGGCGATCCTCCATCAGGGCGGTGAAGGTATCGGCCACCGCCAGAATCCGAGCGCCCAGGGGAAGCTCTTCTCCCTTCATCCGATAGGGATAACCGGTGCCATCCAGCCTTTCGTGGTGCAACGAACCCCACTGGCCAATATCCTCGAAACCCGTGATGGGCCGCAGGATCTCCCCGGTGTAATAGGGATGTTTATAAATAACGGCAAAATCCTCACTGGCCAGACCCTGCCGTTTTTCCAGAATTTCGGCGGGCACCACCAGCTTGCCGATATCGTGCAGCAAACCGGCAATCATGATTCGGTCGGGATCGGCGGGCATAAAGCCGCTGAGACCGGCCAGAGCCGCCGCCACGGCGGCCACCCCGCTGGAGTGGGTGGCGGTGAAACGGCTCCGGAAATCGATCAGGCGCCGGAACATCTCCGCCAGAGCCAACAACTGGCCGCGGTCAAACTCCACGGCGGCCAAGGGAAAGCGCCGTTCCAGAATGGCCCCCACCGCCGGCGAAGTCAGATCGAGCCAGAAAGCTTCCCGTCCGGCCAGATCCAGAAAGGCCTCAATCTGATCCGGCGCGAACATCTCCCCGGACCCGTCCTTGATCCTGGCAACAACTCCCCTCTGTTGGGCCAGGATCTCACGGGCCGGATCAAGCTGGACCGCGACCCGGTCGGCCAGATGGAGGATATGGCTGAGCCGGGGCACCTCCTCCCCCTCCTCCGCGCCCCCCCGGCCATGTTGCCAGTAAAGGTGATGGAAACGGACAACCCGGGCCAGCTCGGCAAAGGGCGCGAAGCTCGCCAGCAGCGCGGCCCCCGGCAGGGTGTGGCGGGAGGGGTTATCCACTTCAAACTCAAAGGCCTCCAGCCGGGTAACCACCGTCAACCCCCCGATGTCGTGGACGGCGGCGGCCAGAATCAGTCGGCGCAACTCCTCCTGGGCCAAGCCCAGGGTTTCGCCCAGGGCGGCGGCGATAAAGGTGACCCGCCGATGATGGTTAACCAGGATCGGGCTCACCAGATCGGTGGCGGCGGCGATGCTGCCGAGCAGAGGATAAAGCTCGATTCGGGTCTTGATATCCGTTCCAGATGGCATGATAATTTTTCGGTTTGGCCTGAAATTTGAAAAGTTGGACCGCCTTATCCCGCGAAGCGCACCAGAGGCCATTTACGACCGGCCGGCCGCAAGTAGTGTTCATCGGAATAACCCAGGGCGATCACCGCATGGATCCGCTCCTCGGGGGGGATCCCCCACTCCTGCTGGATGGCTCGATCCCGCCGCATCGCCTCCACCGCGAAACCGATGAGGCAGGAGCCCAAACCCATGGCATGGGCTGCCAGCAAAATATTCTGGCTGGCCAGCAGCGCGTCTTCGACCGGACAACTGGCTCCCGGCCGGCTGCCCACCAGGATGGCGGCCGGAGCCCCGTGAAAGAGCAGATCCACCCCCTCTTCCCGCCAGACCCGCAAGGCTTTGGCGGTGGTCCGGGCGTAGCGGCGCTGATAACGACCCAGGGCATCGCCGCCCAGCAGCCGGGAATAGAGCCTGGCCAGGGGATTGGCCGCCAACCGGTTGAGCTTACCGAAGAAAAGCCCAACCCGGTCGCCGAGGGCGATCACCTGTTCCCGCCGCTCCAGAACGGTAAAGGTCCACTGCTGGCTGTTGGTCCCGGACGGCGCGGTAATCCCGACCCGGACCAGATCAGCCAGCAGGGCTTTGGCCACCGGCCGCGACCGGTAGTTGCGGCAGGAGCGGCGGGAGCGCATCAGCCGCACCAGCAGGCCCGGGTCATACTCCCCCGGAGCCAGCACCTTGGGCTCAACTCGCAAAGTCTCGAACCGAACAGCCTCGTCGTCCAGGGCCCGGACCTCAATGGCGCCGGCGGGACAGACCGCAGCGCAATGGCCGCAGTTCAACGAGCGGCTGCCGCTGACCACCGCCTTGCCGTCCCGCAAACCGAGGGTATCGGCGGGGCAGACCCGCACGCAGAGCCCGCAGCCGGTACAGCGCTCGCCATCGATAACGGTGGTCACTTCCCGATTCATATCTTCGCGCTCCCGCTAGCTGCCAGAATGGCACTTAAGGCAACTTTCATCGCTCCACCCAGTATGTTTAGCTGGGTAGGGAACCGCCCCCTCAAGGCCGTGGCAGTACCGACACGCTTCCATCCCGCCCACCGGGTGGGGAACCGGCATGGCCGCCCCCACAACCGATGCCTCCTGCCGCCGCAGCAGCTCCGGCGCCTGCCGAAGGGCGAAAACCACGCTGACCAAAAGGATCAGAATCCCCACCGTAATCGCCAGTTGGGTGGAATAGAGTTCTCTCACATTACCTCTCTTGCAGATGCAGCGCTTTGCGCAAACGACCAATCAGACAAAGTTGAAGCTCTCCGAGTTAATTTTGTGCGGCGGCAACCCCAGCCTGGCCACCGCCCACCGCATCCCTTGCTGCATCGGCCCGGGGCCGCAGATGAAATACTCCAGGTCCATCCGATTTTCAGGCAGGTAGCGGCCCATCAACTCGGCGGTAATCAGGCCGCACTCCCCGGTCCACCGCGGCGGGGGTTCCTCCAGAACATGAACCAGCTCCAGCCGCAACCGCTGCTTGAGCTCCTCCAACTCCTCGCGAAAGGTCACCTCTTCCCATTTTTTGCTGCCATAGAGCAACAGTACCGGCCGCCGATCATGCCGATCCGCCATGGTCCGGAGAATGCTCATGATCGGGGTAATCCCCACCCCGCCGGCGATAAAGCAGAAACCGGGGGCCCTATTGCCGTCGATGGTAAAGGAGCCATAGGGGCCATCAAGATAGGCCCGGGTGCCCACCGCGGTATCCCCGATCCGGGAGGTGAAATCGCCCAGTTCCTTGATGGTCAGGCGGACTTCTCCCCGTTCCATGGCGCTGGAGGCGAAGGAAAAAGGGTGTTCGCGGAGGGTAAACGGGGTTTTACCCAGGGTCAGCCAGGCGAACTGCCCCGCCTGGAAATCGATGCCGTCATGGCCCACGGGACGCAGCCGCAAGGTCCAGGAACGCCCTTGCTCCGGCGTCACCTCCGCGACGGTGTAGGGCCGCTGAAGCTGCAGGAAGGACTTGACCACCCGGACGTGGACCAGGGCCAGCAGCCAGGCGGCGCCCATGACCAGCCAGAGGCCCCGTTTGACCGGGCTGCCGGTGTAGTAATCGACCCCCATGATATGGACCACGCCCAGGAGCACGGCGGCCACCGAGAGATAGCCGTGGACGGCCCGCCAGACCTCGTAGCTCAAGCCCAGCTTGAGGCGAAACAGCGAGGTAACGATAACCACGACAAAGGCCAGAAACCCGATCACCCCGGTGACCATCCAGGCCGGCGCCGACGCCGGTCGCAGAAGGAGAAGAAGCTCGGGACTGGCCAGCAGCAGCGCCCCGACGTGGAGCGCCAGGAAAGCAAAAGCGATCAGCGAGATAAGGCGATGGAAATGATAGACCACATCGATCCCGTAGGGAGCGGTAAAGCTGCGGAAGCGGCCGGTGAGGAAAAACTGCAGCCCCATCATCGACAGCCCGGCAAAACCGATACCCACCGCAAACTCCCGCCAGAACCCCCGCCCCGGGGGCGGCTCCACCAGCATGGCCAGCAGAGGAGCGACGGCGACGATAAAGTAGAGTCCAATCCAGAAACTGCTCCGGAGATGCTGCATGGTCATCAACCCGATCCCCTTGCCTCTTGAATTAGCCGCGCCGGCGGCTACTCCTTCCCTTCTTCCCAGCTGAACTCCCCATAACCGGCGGCGGCCAGCTCTTCCCGGGGGATAAAACGCAAAGCGGCCGAGTTGACGCAATAACGCAAGCCGGTGGGCGGGGGGCCGTCGTTGAAAAGATGGCCGAGGTGGGAATCGGCCTGCCGGCTGCGCACCTCGGTGCGCACCTGGAAAAGCCGCCGATCCTGCCGTTCCACGATATTCTCCGGCACCAGGGGCCGGCGGAAGCTGGGCCAGCCGGTGCCGGAATCGTACTTGTCCCGCGAGCTGAACAGGGGCTCCCCGGAGACGATATCAACATAGATCCCGTCGCGCTGGTTGTCCCAGTACTCGTTGTCAAAGGCCGGTTCGGTGCCATTCTCCCGAACAACCCGGTACTGGAGGGGGGTCAGGCGCCGGCGCAGCTCCTCCTCGCTTTCGGCCTGGCCGTCATCCCCCCAGATTTCAGCCAGAAACCGTTCCCGCCCGGAACCGATCCGGTAGGACTGATAGTGAAGGGGGTTCTTGCGATGGTAAGCCTGGTGATAATCTTCGGCCGGATAAAAGGGCCCGGCGGGCACGATGGCAGTGACCAGGGGGCGGTCGAAGATCCGGCGCCGGGCCAGCTCCGCTTTGGATTGTTCCGCCAGTTGGCGCTGCTCCTCATCATGGTAAAAGATGGCGGTGGAATAGCTCCGCCCCCGATCGGCAAACTGGCCCCCGGGATCGGTGGGATCGATCTGCCGCCAGAAGGTCGCGAGCAACTGCCCATAGGAGATAACCTGGGGGTCGTAAACAATCTCCACCGCCTCGAGATGGCCGCCGGCGGCGTAATTCTCGTAGGTCGGCTCGGGACTCTTTCCCCCGGTATAGCCCACGGTCACCGAAATCACCCCGGCCAGTTGGGCAAAGGGCCTTTCCATGCACCAGAAACAGCCCCCGGCCAGGGTGGCCCGGGCTGGGGCCGACAGCGACCGCCCCCCGGCCAGAGCCAGCACACCAACCAACAGCAGGGAAAACAGGCCGAAAAGAAAAAGTGGTTTCATGATCGATATCGCCCTCAGGCCAACGCGGCGATGATCGCCTTGAGAAAGGCGGGCAGATCATCCGGGGTCCGGCTGGTGATGATCTTACCGTCCACCACCACCTCCCGGTCGACATAATCGGCCCCGGCGTTGACCAGATCATCCTTGATGGCAAAAAAACCGGTGACCTTCCGCCCCCTGAGCACCCCGGCGGAAACCAGCATCCAACCGGCATGACAGATCGCCGCCACCACCTTCTCCCCCCTGACCATTTCACCAACCAGCTTCACCATTGCGGGATGGCGCCGCATATGATCGGGGGCGTAGCCACCGGGAATGATCAGGGCGTCATAGTCGGCGGCCCGGACCTGATCGGCGGCCAGGTCCGACTTGGCCTTGATCCCCGCCGCTCCGCCGTAGAGAGCGCCGGCCCGGGAACTGACCACCTCCACCCGATATCCCTCCTCCAGCAGGCGGTAGTAGGGGTACCAGAATTCACGATCGTTATAGAGTTCCTCCACCATGAGCAAAATTTTTCTCTTTTGCGAACCCATCTTTTCTCCAGTCTGAAGTTGAAATGTTCTACCGGCACTCCTCGTGACCGACCGGCGGTTACTTCTGATACTTAAAGGAAACGCTCACCCGAGCCCGGTAAGCCACAACCTTGCCGCTTTCCATCTTCATATCGAGCTTGGTGATCTCCCCCACCCTTAGCTCTTGGAGGCTGTTGCCCGCAGTTTCCACCGCATTGCGGGCGGCGTCTTCCCAGGAAGTGGTGCTGGTGCCAACGAGTTCGATGATTTTGTAAACGCTGTCCGACATGTTGCTACCTCCTTAGTTTAGGTTTTTGCAAGATCGCTGAAGACTCATTGTAGCAAAAGGAGGCCGACTCTGGATATCTTTTTAGCCGGAGATTCCTCAACCCCATGCCCGTGGCAGGAGTCCTGGTCAGTGACAGATAGCCGAAACAAAGGGAATGCCCGCCAGGATCCAGTCAAAGAGCTGGAGGTGATGGTAAAGGTTGTAGAACCCGATCAACACCACCATCACCCCGGCCCCCCCGCAGCATCCGGCCCCTAACCCTTGCCCCCAGCCAGGCGGCGCATTGGGCATTGCCCGACCGACTGTTTTTCAGCAGCACCATCCCCCCGCCCACCGGCTCGCCAACGCCGTTCAGAAGCCGCAGGCGCAACCGTTCACCATCCCGGTCCAGCAACACCTGCCAACCATCCTGGGCGGCCGCCCGCCAGGCCCGCTCGTCCAGATGATAACGCTAACCGCTGTGGTAGTAGTCGGGATTGGCCACCGGACTGACCCGGCTGGTGGCCAAAGTGATCGACCAGTAGGGGAAAAATGGAAAAGGCCATGGCCAGGGTCTGGACCCAGTCGGGGATGGGAGTCCAAAGCAGGTGGTGGGCGCCGGTCCAGAGATACATGAAGATCAGCGACCAGAAGGAGATGATCCCCAGCCGGTGGCTGTAGATCGGCACCCCGGCGGATTTGGGCAGAAAATAGTAGAAGACCGCCAGGGCGGGCACGGTCAGCACCATGGCCACCGCGTTGTGGCCGAACCACCACTGGACGTTGGCGTCGTTGGTGCCGGCGAAAACGGAGTAGGACTTAAAGAGCGTTACCGGCACCGAAATGCCGTTGACCACGAAGAGTACCGCCACCCCGATCAGGGCCGCCATCATAAACCAGAGGGAGATATACACCTGCTCCTCTTTCCGCTTAAAGATGGTCATCACGATGTTGATGGAGAAGGTCACCCAGAGGACCACGATTAGCAGGTCGATGGGCCACTCCATCTCGTGATACTCCTTGCTCTGGGAAAAACCCAGCAGCAGGGTCACCGCCGACAGGGCGATAACGATATTGAAAGCCAAAGCTGGAAGCGGGCCAGGCCGGAACTCCAGAGCGGCACTCGGCAAAGGCGCTGGACCATGTAGTAGAAAAGCCCGAAGAAGCAGCCCACCGCGAAGCCGTAAATCCCGGCGTTGGTGTGCAGGGGGCGTAACCGCCCGTAGCTCAAGTACTCCCCGAAATTCAACTAGGGCATCACCAGTTGAAAGGAGATCACCACCCCCACCAGCACCACCACCACTCCCCAGAGAATGCTCCAGTGGAGGAAGTGCTTGACGATCTCATAGTTGTATGCCGGTTTTTCCATAACCCCTCCTTGAAGACTATTGGTCTTTCTTATCAGCAACGAACTCGGAGAATTTACGGGCCTTGAGCAGCGCCTCCACCTCGCGGCGGAGGGAGACCCAAACCGGATGGATGACACAGTGGTCAACGCGCCCGCATCTACGGGCGTCGGCGGTACAGGTGTTCATCAACGGTGGCCCCTCGATGATCTCGATCACGTCATAAAGGCTGATCTCCGCCGCCGGTCGGCGCAGGGTGTAACCGCCCCCGGCCCCCCGGTGGGATTCAACCAGACCCGCCCGGGTCAGCTTCTGGATGATTTTAGCCAGAAAACTCTTGGGAACCTCGGTTTCGGCGGCGATCTTGTCCACCATGCACACCTCCCCGGGCCGTTGGGCCAGATACTGAACGGAACGCAGGGCGTAGTCGGTTTCGCGGGTAATCTGCATAGTGGACTCGTTCTATCCTCTATGTTGCCCTCCTGTCCACATTTTTTTTCCCCCACGCCCCCCACGCTTGTCGGCACCTTCAAAATTGAGTAAATGGAAGGAAACGGGCCGCCAAAAAACAACAAAAACGTGATTTTCCGGCTGGGTTCTTACAATTTTGCAACAACCGACGGGAGACCGGACCCTGGCCTACAGCCAACTTTTTATTACGTAAAAACATAACGATCACGTTACCCGTAAGCCCGACGTTTTTTCTGGCACGGGTTTTGCTGAGACTTTTGGGCCGTAACGGTGCGGCAACAAAAAACGGTGCCGCCGCCCCCGGTCACTACAA
>DSDS01000193.1 GCA_011048585.1 Desulfurivibrio alkaliphilus
CCCCGGGAGCGACACGGTTACCTGTCTCTCCTGCCATCTGGCCCACGCCAGTGATTACCCCGGCATGCTCCGGTTTGATTACAGCAGGATGATGGCCCACGAGGGGGGAGACTTCTCCGGGGTTGGCTGTTTTGCCTGCCACACCACCAAGGATTAATTAGTTGCGCGCCAGGGGGGAAGGATCCATGACCACAGAAAAAATGCCGACCTGGACGATCTCCGCCCTGCAAAGCCTGCCGGATCTCAGGAGTGAGAACGAATTCCTCAAGGAACGACTGTTTGAGCTCTATTTGCTCTACAGTACCAGCCGGGTTTGTTGCCAGTCGCTGCGGACCGATAAGTTGCTGGAAAACTTTTTTGATCTGTTGCGCAACACCATGCAGGTGGAGGAGTTTTGTCTGATGCTGCAAAACCCCGAAAAGGGGTGTTTCCAGATCTGGGCCGGCAGCGATGGGGTTATGGAGAAGGCCGGGGCGTACACCTTCCGGGTGGGCGAGGGCCTGGCCGGGCTGGTGGCGGAGAGCGGCGAGGCGATCCTCTCCCAGGACGTCAGCCGCGAGACCTGCTTTTCCGACTACAACGGAATGTTGCCGGATATCGGCGCTTTTCTTTCCGTGCCCCTGGTTGCCAGGGATAATCAGGTTTTTGGGGTGCTTAATATCCACAAATCCCGCCCCCAGAGTTTTCGGGCCTATGATCGTGAGTTCTATGGTGCCGTGGCCGATAATCTGGCCATGGCCATGGAGCGGGCCCGTCTTTATGAGAAGGCGCGCCAGGAGGCGATGCATGACGATCTGACCGGCATCTATAATCGTCGCTATCTCAACGATTACGGGGTTAGGGAACTGCGTAAGGCCAAGCGTAGCCGGATGCCGCTCTCCCTGCTGCTCATCGACCTGGATAATTTCAAGGCGGTCAACGACACCTGGGGCCATGTTTACGGAGATGAGATTCTGGTCAAAATGGCCGCCCTTTTAACCGAAAACGTCCGCCAGTGCGATGTGGTTTCACGATACGGCGGCGATGAGTTTGTGATCCTGCTGCCCTCCACCCCCAAAGACGCCGCTTGCCGTTTGGCGGAAAATCTGCGCCGGGCGGTGGAGCGGCAGTTGCTGCTCGATCGGGAGCCGGGGCCGGAGGTGAGCGTCAGCGTGACGGTTGGGGCGGCGGCCTTTCCCGAAGACGCCGACGATTTCCTCGGCCTGGTCAAGGAGGCCGACTCCCGTCTCTACCGGGGCAAAAGCGGCGGTCGTAATCAGGTGATCTGCTGATCGTCGCCGGGGCCGGCCGGCATTTGCGGCGGGATGGTCAGCTGGAAGAGGGCCCCTCCCTCGGGGAGGTTCTCGGCGCTTACCGTGCCGCCATGGTATTCGACAATTTTCCTGACGGTGGCCAGTCCCAGCCCGGTTCCTCCCTGACGGGTGGTGAAGAAAGGCTGGAACAGGCGCCGAATCTTTTCCGGGTTGATCCCCGGACCCTTATCCCTGATCTCAAAGAGCAGCCGGGAGGCGTATTCCTCTTCGATAAAACGGGCGGTGATTTTGACCGTTTCCCCGGCCGGTGACCATTGGACGGCATTGAGTATCAGGTTGGACAGCGCCTGGGTCATCAGCTCCAGATCCAGCAGCAGGGAGCGCTGATCGGTCTGGTCGACCACCTCGATATTCACCTCTTTGGCGACGATCTCCTGGCGGACGGCGGTAAGGGCCCCGTTTAGAAGGGCGCTTGTTGTGGTCCGGCTGATTTGCAGGGTTAGCGGCTTACCGTAGCTGAGGAGGTCGTTCAGCATCTTCTCCAGGCGCAGGGACTGCTGGCTGCTGATTTCGGCCAACTCGGCCACGGTCGCGTCCCTGCCCTCCACCATCCGCTGGATCATCTTGGCGTTCATCTTGATCGATGAAAGCGGGTTGCGCATCTCGTGGGCGATGCTGGAGGTTAGTTCGCCGATGGCCGCCAGGGCGGCGGTTTTGGCCAGGGCCCTTTCGATCTCGATTTTTCGCAGCACCTCCTCGGTTTTCTTGCGCTCGGTGATATTGTTGGCCACGCAGATGACGGCGTCGATCTGGCCCTCGGCGTTACGCATCACCGAGGCGGAAAAAAGCACGGTGATCTCCCGCCGCTCTTTGGTGAGCAGGCCGATCTCCAGATTGCTCACATCCTGCCCCCGGGCCAGTCGCTCCACCCCCCGGCTTTGGAACAGTTCCGCGGTATCGGCGGAGATGAACCGGGAAATCTCCTCCCCCAGCAGTTCCTCCTCCCCGTAACCGAGCAGTTCCCGGGTGTTATCGTTGATTTTGCTCAAGGTAAGCTCGGCGGAGAGGACCATGAGGCAACTGCTCATATGTTTGATAATGTTATCGACATAGTCCCGGGAAACCATGGTTTGCTCCAACTCCTGGGTCATCTCCCAGAAGGAGGTGGCCAGCTGGTTGATCTCGTCATTTTCGCTGCCCGGGGGGGGAGGGCTGATCTTTCTGGTGCGAGCGAAATCGACCACCATCTGCTGAATTCGCCCCAGGGGCTGAATGAGCTGGCGGTTGGCAAAGCAGCGGCTGATGAAGGTGGCGCTGAGCAGGACCAGCAGGAAGAGCAGTCCCAGGAAAATGGTGTTGAGTTGGGCGTATTGCCGTTCTTTCTGGATAATCTGTTCCACGTTCTGGCCCAGATGCTGATTCAGTTTGATCAGGTCCTGCAGCAGACCTGTTTGCAGGTTGCCCAGGAATTGGATGGTTTTCTGCATCTCAAGCGAGGTTTCAATGCTCTGGGTATCGAGATAGACCTCGGCGGCCAGGCGGTAAAACTGCTCGTAGCGTTCGCCAAGGTCGTCGATCAGGGCGTTTTCGAAGAAGAAGGAGGGGTCGCCGGCGGCCACCTCCTCCATCTCCATGAGCAGCAGCATGATTTGGCTGCTGAGTTTGTTGGCCTGGAGCACCTGTTCCGCCTCGCCGGTGAGAAAGGCATCCTCGTATTTGGAAAGCTGGGTCCGGAAAATGTTGAGGGTTTCCTCGCTGAGCCGGGCCAGGGGGAAGTGGATGGTTTGCAGACTGGCCAATCTGGCGGCTTGCTGGCTGTTGGAGTAGAAACTGGAAACGGTGGCGATGAAATAGCCCACCAGGGCGATGAGCATACAGGCCCGCACCTTGGTGCGGATGCTGCCGTCCACCCATAATAATTTGAACAGGTCGCAGGATATGATTCGCATCTGTTTATTCGATGGCCACTTTTTTCACCTGATGGTCCAGTGAATTCTTGTCGATGTAGCTGATCGCGTGACGATGCAGGGCAACGTAGGATTTGGCGGCCTCGTCATCCCGGACCGCCAGGGGCAGGATGCCGCTGCCGCTGTAGAGAATCTTCTTCCAGTAGACCGAGAGCTGGACCGGCGATTTTTCCAGCAGCTCCCGGGTGAACTTTTCATGGATATCATCATTGGTGTTCATTACCAGGGTTATTGAGCTGTTGTCCGGCCACCGAAGCTGTTTGCCGAGGAAGATGTTCCTCGCCTCCTCGATCCCCAGCCGTTGGACAGGGTTGTCCTTATGGACCACAATAATGTATTCCGCGGCCCTGGCCGACCAGTCCTGCCCCAGCAGGAAAATCGCGATCAAGGCCAAAATATAGATGGGTTTTCTCATGGGCCACGTTGGTTCCTGTTAATCCATCAGCGACTCTTCTTCCCAAAGTTCTTCCTCAAATAATGAGGGTTCCGAGCTGGGGCCTCCGGGGGGAGTGGCGCTGGGCAAGGTCTGGAAGATGGGGAAGCGCACGTCGAAATCGGCCCGGATGATCTGGATCCGGCTGTTGAACAGGTCGGCGACGATCAGGCGGCCCCGGCGGTCCATGGCGATGGCGCTGGGAAAGTTGAACCAGAGCGGCCCGGTACCCCGGCCGCCGAACTCAAAGACAAATTTGCCGCTGGTATCGTAAACCAGGATGGTGTGGCGCATGTAGTCCACCACGTAAATGCTTTTGCGGTCCTCATCGACGGCCAGACCGCGGGGGCGGCTCATTTTGCCCGAGGAGCCGCCCTTTTCGCCGAAACTGAAAAGAAAATCCTCGTTGGGGGAATAGACGTAGACCTTGCTGGTTTCCTCGCTGAGCAGAAAAAGCCGCCCATCCCGATCGCGGACGATGTCGTTGATGGTAACCGGGTGCCGGCCGGGACCGCCGCTCTCCCTGGCCGGTCGCAGCCGGGACTGGGGGAGCAGTTCCGGCGGCAGGCCCAAAGGGTTGTCGTCGAGCTGTTCCGGGGCCTGGGTCGGGGCCGTTGCCTCCAGCGGGTTGCCCACCCCCGGCACCAGGCCAAGCTCCTCCGGCGCCATGACCCGGTCCACGGGGCTCAACCAGCGTTGGAACTTGCCGTCTGGCCCCAGAACCAGCACGCCCCGGCTGTTGGTGCCGCTCAGGTAAATGTTGCCGGTTCTGCCCACCACCCCCCGTTGAGGCGAAAAGCCTTCCGCTTGGGGAAACTGGTCGAAGCGGATCTCATCCACCGGGAAAAAGGCCCCGTTGAGGATGGTCAGCCGCGGCGGATGGCTGGAGGAACGGCCCTGGCAGACGAAGATCCGATCGCTGCGGGGATCGAAGAACACCCCCTGGGGAGCGGTCAGCCCCCGGCCGGGACCCAGGAAAAGGTGGGGGAAAAGGGCGTTGTCGTAGATCACAAAACCTTTTTTGCCGCCACTGAGGACGTAGATCTCCTCCTGCTCATAATCAAAGGCCACCGTCGAAGGGGAGCGCAGGCGCTGTCCCTGGTGATCCTCGCTCAGAATAGCCACCACCGAGAACGGCTCCTGGGGGGGTGGCTCCGTTGTCCGGCCCGGCTGAGCCAGCAGGATGAGAACCGGGACCAGCAGCAGCAGGACCAGCAGGGCCCTGCCCGCTGGCGGGTTGATCGCGAAAACAAGAGAGGTTAAATCACGCATGGCCGTTTCCGGTAGCCTCAGTAGTGGCATTGGCTGCAGATGTGACCACCAAGAATGTCGCCGATCAGCAGATACTTGAAGTTGGAGTCATGGGGGTTATGACAGCTGGTGCAGGTAAAGTTCCGCTCCGGCCGCCGCGGGTCCTTGGCTCCGGCCACCGGATGGCCGCCCACTGGATGGCCCCTGGTAACTCCGGCCAGGGAGGTATGGCAGCTGACGCAGAGATCGTTGATCGGCTTGTGGAGCATGAAGCGGTGGTCCTCAGCGTGGGGGTCATGGCAGATGGTGCAGCCGATCCCCCTCAAGATCCCGTGGACGTAAAAGGCGGGATTGTCGCGGCTGACCATGTTCCGCTTGTCGGTATGGCAGGCAACGCACAGGCTGTCCTTGCCCTCGGCCCAGAGTTGCCCCCGGTTGATATCTCCATGGGGGTTGTGGCAGATGGTGCAGTCGCCGGTGCCCACCGGGCCGTGAATATGCTTCTTGTCCAGCCAGCTCTTCTTGTTGATGTGGCAGCGGAAGCAGGTGTCCTCCACCTTGCCGGCCGGGATGGCGATGCGCAGCGGCTCATCGCCCTGCTTGTGGCAGGCCAGGCATTGGAAGTTGACCGCCGGGCTGTGTTGCCAGGGGGTTTTGCCCAGCACGCTGCCGTGGCAGGAAAAGCAGAAGGATTGGGCCGCCTCCTCGGCCTTGCCCGGGCGAGTGATCTTCTCGGTATCATGGCATTGGGCGCAGGCGGCGGGCAGCAGTTTTTCGCCGTGGAACTGGTAATAGTTTCGTTCCTTGCGATTGATCTGCATCAGGGAGCGCAGGGGGCGAAAGGTCACGGTTACGGTTTTGCCGGCGGGCAGCAGCTCAAAGGTGTTGCTGCCCGCCTTCAGGGGAACCTGGAAGTGGGCGTACCAGTTTCCTTCCACCGGCCACATCCCTTGGGGAGAGAAGAGCAGGTCGCCGCTCCTGATCTGCAGCTTCTCCTGCCTGGCCGCTCCCTTTACCCGCACCACCACGGTAACGGCCGGATTTTTGGCGTGGATCAGCGCCTTGTCGGGGGGGACCAGAATCTCCGCCCCGGCCGCCGGGGCGGAGATTGGCCATAATGGGGCCAGGGCCAGCAATAAGGCGAGAAGCA
Source organism: Desulfurivibrio alkaliphilus (assembly GCA_011048585.1). GTDB lineage: Bacteria > Desulfobacterota > Desulfobulbia > Desulfobulbales > Desulfurivibrionaceae > Desulfurivibrio > Desulfurivibrio alkaliphilus_A. The sequence goes on from DSDS01000193.1 coordinate 6,055, forward strand.
CCGGGTTCAGCCGCGGGTGGATCCGGCGGGCCAAAGGGGTTCCGGCGGGGATATTTGCGATCATCGTTGCTATCTCCATGCGGAATAGGTGATTGGGGCGCCGATCAATCATCCGATTGATGTGACCGCTCCAGTAATTCATAGGCTCGACGGAACTCCTCGGCCGCCTTCTGGTGCTGGCCGTTTTTGCTCAACAGAATGCCCAGGGCTGAGCGCAGCCGGTGGTCGCGGCCGTTGCGGAACAGCATGCCCCGCAGGTCGTCAATCGCCTCATCCACCTCGCCCTGTTCGCCCTTGACCAGGGCCGCGCAAACTTCGCCCCGGAGGGAGTCGGGTTCCAAGGCCAGCCCCTTGTTCAGGGCGCTTTCCGCCTCGGGCAAACGTTTAAGCTCCAGGAACACGCAGCCCAGCTCGATATGGGCTTCGGCCAGCTTGGGGTTCCTGGCGATGGCCGTCTGGAACTCCCGGGCCGCCGGCTCAACCTGCCCCTTGCCGAGCAGGGCCTTGCCCAGGCCCAGGTGGCGCCGGGCCGCCAGCTCTTCCGGATCCCTTGCCTCCATCACCGGGTTCAGCTCAGCTTCCACCTGCTCCCTGGTTTTTTCCCCGATCAGGATTTCGATCTCGCCCTTGATCGAGTCCACCATGGAGCGGCCGTAGCCGAAGCCGTTCACCACCCGACCTTGACCGTCCACCAGCAGAACCGCCGGCAGTACGAAGACCCCCAGCGCTCCGTAAACGTCCTGGCTGGGATCGAAGTAGCCGGGAGAGGTGAAGCCGGCGGTGCGGGTCACCTCTCTGATCACCTCGGTGGAGTCTCCCTGCCCGTTGATAACCAGCAGGCGCACCTTCTTGTCGGCAAAAAAAGAGGTCAGCTCCTGCAACTGTTCCAAGGCGGAGATGGAACGCTGTTTTTTGGTGGGCAGATCGGCGCCCCAGAAGGCCAACACCACCGGCCGGTCGCCCAGCTTGTCCAGGGCGATCTTCTCCGGGGAGTCCACCGCCTGCAGCGCGGCGGCGGGCAGAATATCCCCCTGGTCTATGGCCCGAAAAGGGAAAGACTCGGCGGCGCCGCTGTCAACCAGCAGCGAGAAAATCAATAAAAAAGAGAAGATGATGGAGTAGCGGAAGATTTTCAAGGACACACCTCTCTCCGAGTGGATGCCGCCCGGTGGGCCGCATGCAGTTACTTTCGCGGGTAGCCGCAGGTAAACCGGCACTGAACAGAGATGTGGGGGGAGGAGGACGACGGGAACGCCCTCACTCACTAATACTCTATACAATGGGTCCGGCCAATGGGCAATGGGGAAAATCACCATTAGACCAAAAAAACGTGGTTTGTCCGGCTCCATTGGGGTAGTTTCCGGGGAGATTCCGGCTTAAGTTGAAATTATCAGTCTTGGAGAGAATTTTGGGATGAAGGTGTTGATCATCGATGATGACCAGGCCCTCTGTCGATCCATGCAGATCACCCTCGGGCTCAATCGGCATGAGGCCCGCTGCTGTTTTGCCGCCGGGCCCGGGATCGAGGAGGCCAGGGCGTGGGGGCCGGACCTGATCTTTCTGGATGTAAACCTGCCCGATCAGAGCGGCTTGTCGGCCCTGGCCGAACTGCTGGCGCTTTCCGGCCGCCCCACGGTGGTCATCATGACCGGCGAGACCGATAACTTCACGGCGGTGGAAGCGATGCGGGGCGGGGCCTTCGACTTCCTGCGCAAACCTCTGGATCTTGATGAACTGCACGCCATCGTCAAGCGGGTCAGACGTTTGCAGGGGCGTTCCGGGAGTAGTCCGGGGGAGCCGGCCTCCCCGGCTCCCGCTTCAGCCCAGGAGATGATCGGGGCCCACCCCAAAGTGGTTGAGCTGCACAAACAGATCGGGCTGCTGGCCCGCAGTCGGGTGACGGTCCTGATCCAGGGAGAATCCGGCACCGGCAAGGAGCTGGCGGCCCGGATTCTCCACGAAGCGGCGGCCCCTGATCGCCCCTTTGTCGCCGTTAACTGCTCAGCCGTGGTTCCCACCCTGCTGGAGAGCGAGTTTTTCGGCCACGAAAAAGGGGCCTTTACCGGCGCCGACCGGACCAAGGTCGGCAAGCTGGAGCATGCCGAACGGGGGACGGTCTTTTTGGATGAGATCGGCGATATGCCTTTGGATCTGCAGGCCAAGCTGCTGCGGGTCCTCCAGGAGGAGGAGTTCGTGCGGGTGGGGGGGCTGGATACCATTCCCCTGCGGGCCAGAATGGTGGCGGCCACCCATTGCGATCTTCCCACCCTGGTGCGGGAGGGGCGTTTTCGGGAGGATCTCTTTTACCGACTCAGCGTTTCCATGCTGCGGATTCCTCCTTTAAGGGAGCGACGCAGTGATATTCCCCTGCTGGTGGAGGCCCTGCTGGCCAAGATCGCCGCCAAGTTGCAATGCGCCAAGCCCCGCCTGGATGATGGTGCCATACGGCGGCTGCTGGCCCACAACTGGCCCGGTAACGTCAGGGAGCTGGAGAACGTGCTGACCCGGGCGGTGGCCCTGGCCGTTGATTCGGTGCTGACCGCCGATGACTTGCAGTTGCTCGCCTCGGATGGCAGCCTGGCCGTGGAGGAGCCGGAGCTTCCCCTGACCCTGGCCGAGGCGGAGAAAGTTCACGTGGAAAAAACCCTCCTGGGCCTGCGCTGGAATATCAGCCGGGCCGCCCGCCAACTGGATGTTTCCCCCACCACCTTGCGCAAAAAGATCAGCGACTACCATCTGGTCAATCCCTACGATTGATTCCGCCCTCCTTGGCGAACCCGGTTGGCCAGTTTCTGAACGGTGGTCCCCAGAAACTGGTGGCCCGGCCGTTTGGCCGCAGGGGCGGCGGTCTCCGTAAAGCTGCGCCCCATAGCCGTTCTGTCAGTTTTTTGTAAATTTATGGTTGTCTGGCATTAATATTGCTGAGCACATACAGATGAGTTCGCTGCCTTAGGTTTAGGGCGGATAGGGCAAAGTTAACGAACGTTAATTGTTTGACAAAGCCCGGAGTGGATTGCTACCGTGAATTACGGGCGATGTTTAGTTTTTTTGGGGGAAAATTTAAGTCAAGAGGAGGCTTGTCTAAGGTAACGGAGTTGCATGATGTTGTGGGGGGTAGTTGAATTGCTTAAAATTACGGGAAAAACAAGGGGAGGATGTAAAAATGAAGCTTATTAACAGGAAAATGGTTGGTTTTACCGCAGTGGCGGCGGTGTGTCTGCTGCCCGCCCTGGCTCAGTCCCAGGTGCGCGGCCAGTGCGCCGATTGCCACACCATGCATAACAGCCAGAATGGCGAGGTCATGGCGGTGGGCGGCCCCCATGGCATGCTGCTGACCGGTGACTGTATCGGTTGTCACACCAACACCACTGATGGCAGCGGTCGCGGCGGCTCCAGCGACAACATACCCTTCGTTCATCACACCTCTGCGCCCGATCTGGGTGCCGGCGGCATGCTGGCCGGCGGCAGCTTCTACTGGGTGCTCACTGATGATTCCAAGGGCCACAACGTCCTGGGGATTGCCGGGGCCGACGGTAACTTTGTCGATCCGCTGCTGCCCCCCGGCGGCATCGCCCTGGGCGCCCAGTTGACCTGTGCGGGTACCAACGGCTGTCACGGCGATCGGACGGTGGAAGGCGACTACGCCGCCTTGAGTGGTGCCCACCATGCCGCCCCCAAGCTGGCCAACGCCGCTTCCGGTTACATGGATGGTGATGGCATGGCCAACAGCTATCGCTTCCTGCTGGGGGTCAAGGGGATCGAGTCTCCCGATTGGGAGGCCCTGCAGGATCCCAGCACCCGCAACGTTTATTACGGTATTGACCGGAGTGCCGATACCCAGAATGATGCGGCCACCATCAGCAGCCTCTGCGGTCAGTGCCACGGCGATTACCATGCCAATGCCGCTGGGCAGATCAGTGCCTCCGGGACCATGAGCTCGCCCTGGGTCCGTCATCCCACCGATTTTGATATGGTGGGGATCGGTGGTGAGTATGCCGACTATGAGTACAGCATGGAAGCCCCGGTGGCCTCCAGCAATATCGACAATACCTACACCCGGCCCAATCCGGAAGACATCATGAATACCCCTGGTGACGCCATTGTCACCTGTATCTCCTGCCATCGCGCCCATGGCTCCGCCCATGATGATCTGCTGCGCTGGGATTACAGCAGCATGCAGGCCCATGATGCTGGTGCCGCCCTCGGTACCGGCTGCTTCCGCTGCCATACTACCAAGGACAGCTAAGATCTAAAAGTACCGCTTGTCCATCCCGGCTCACCGTGAGCCGGGATGGACAAGCTTTTTCAGCGGTGGGCGGTTTTATCTTCTGTTAGCCGCCCCGGGGCTATAGTTGCAGATTCAGGGAGGCATTGGCGATGGGAGGGGGTTGGGCCGCGGCTCTGCTGTTTGGCGTCGGAATGTTGCTGTTGGCTGGCGATGGCGCGGCCGGCGTTGGCAACTCCTGTTTCGACTGCCATACCATGCACCACTCCGAGTCCGGCTCGACCATGCTGCTGATCTCCGGCTGTGTGGGCTGCCACTCCCACGAGGGTCCGGAAACCGTGGTCGAGATGGGTGCCGCCCGCATCCCCATCGTTTACAATACCGGCGGACCGCCCGACGCCATGTTGGCCGGCGGCAATTTCCACTGGGTGGTGACCATGGGGGATCAATATGGCCATAATGTCCTGGGAGTCAGCGGTCCCGATCAGTATCTGGCCACCGCCCCCGGCGGCTCGGCGGGTTGCGCCAACAGCTGTCATCAGAGTTTGGCCCTGGCCGAGGTCCATGTCCCCGGAGGCAGCCTGGCCCTGGATGACGGCTGTCAAAGCTGTCATGGCAGCGTTAAGCATCATCGGCCGGAGCGGCCGCCCGGAACCCCGGCCGATGCCGAAACCGGCTGGTACCGTTTTCTCAAGGCTCCCGCTCTTCACGGCTTTGCCGCCAACAAGCCGGGGGTGGGCGGGATTGGCGTTGCCGATTGGGAGCGTCATGCCGACAGTGATCATCACAATATCTATCTGGCCGATGACGGCAGCAACAACCCGACTCAACGCTCCCTCAGCCGTTTTTGCTCGGGGTGCCATCAAAATTTTCATACCCAGGTCGGGAGGGCCACCCCCTGGCTGCGCCACCCCACCAACTACGCCATTCCCGATCGGGGTGAATTCGCGGCGGTGATCGGGGCGGCCTATAACCCCCAGGTGCCGGTGGCCAAGCCCGACCTCTATAGCCATCAGTCCGAGGTGGTGGAGGCGGGAGATCAGGTGGCTTGCGTTTCATGTCACCGGGCCCACGGCAGCCCCTATCCCGACATGCTGCGCTGGGATTACAGCCAGATGCGGGCTCATCAGGGTGGTGAAGCCGTCGGCAACGGCTGTTTTTTCTGCCATACAGCCAAGGATGCCTGAGCGGGAGGCGGACCGGTCGCCCCGCTTCCAGCAAGGGTTGCGCTGATGGTGGTTTTTTTACCTTTGACCAGTAATTAAAGTGGCGACACCCGGGAGGAGTAGAGATGGAGCGATTGGAGGGCAGCATTGGACGGGAGGCCGATGGGGCGAGGGGCAGGGCGAGAAACGGGGGTAAACAGCCGGTCCGCCGCTGTTTGTGCTCCCTGTTTGCCATGATTGTCGGGGCGGCATTGCTGTTGGCCTGTGGCAGCGCCGGTTACGCCCCCGCCCCGGCTTGGGCCGCGGAGGCCAAATTGAACGTGGTTTCTCCCCCCGACGGCTCGTGGGTAACCACCCAGGATCTTTACCTGGTGGGTTATCTGGAGGGGGCCGCGGTTCGCCACCTGGAGATCGGCGGGGTGAGCAACAAGGCCCCCCGCGAGGGAATTCCGGTTGATGAGGGCGGCGCCTTCGGGGTGCTGATCACCCTCAAGCGCGGGAAGAACACCATTACCTTGGGCAGCGGCGCCCTGCAAACCCGGCTCAAGGTATTCTACGCCCCGGCGGCGGACAGCAAGAGCGTGCCCCAAGGCTATCAGCGTTTTTACGTGCACATCAACCCCCAGCCCCAGGACTGCCGGGAGTGCCATCGTCTGCGCAACGAACGCTACAACTTTACCCGGATCATTCCCGCCCAATCCGATTGTATCAAATGCCACGCCGACATGGGTAAGTCTTCCTACGTGCATGGTCCGGTGGGAGCCGGGGTCTGCATCTCCTGCCACAACCCCCATGGCTCCACCAACCCTCTGAGCATGGAGCGGGTCGGCCAGGATCTCTGTTTGGTCTGTCATCAGGAAAACCTGGAGGAGTTTTCCGGCGCTCATATCCACGCCCCGGTGGCCGCCGGCTGTGTCGACTGTCACAACCCCCATGAATCGCCGATGCGCTTTCAGTTGCGCGGTCGTGGCCCCGATGTCAGCAGCCTCTGCTTCAACTGCCACGAGGCCGCTATTTTCACCAAGGAGAACCGCCATGGGCCGGTGGGCTCGGGAGACTGTATCGCCTGCCATCTGCCCCACTCCGGCGAGCATAAAAATCTGCTGATCGCCACGGCGGACAAGGGCGAGGTCTGCTTTCAGTGCCACCAGGACCGGATGGAAGAGTTTACCATGCGCTACGTCCACGCCCCGGTGGCCAGCGATTGCGGTCAATGCCACGATCCCCACAGCTCCAATGCCCGTTTTCAGCTATATGAGAGTGGGGGCAAGATGTGCGCCACCTGCCATGAGGCGATCAGCCCCGAGGTCTATAATGATATCAGGACGGCCACCTACAAGCATGAGCCGGTGGATCAGGGCAAATGCACCGAATGTCATCGGGCCCACTCTTCCGAGGTGCAGTCGCTGCTTAAAGGCAGCAACCTGCAGGGGTTGTGCTTTACCTGTCATGATGAGCTGAGTGATCATGTGGCCGGCAGCACCGCCCAACACGGTCCGGTTATCACCGGCGACTGCATGTCTTGCCACAAGGCCCACGGCTCCACCTTCAGCCGGATCCTGGTCCGCTACTTCCCGGAAGATTTTTACCGGGAGTATAACCCGGAGTATTATGACCTCTGTTTCTCCTGTCACAACAAGGATATCGCCAAGAACAAGTTCACCAATACCCTGACCAATTTCCGGGACGGCAACTACAATCTCCACTTTTTCCATGTCAACATGCAGAAGGGGCGGACTTGCATCGCCTGTCACGACGCCCATGCCAGCGTGCAGCCCAAACATATCCGTACCGAGGTGCCCTTTGGCTTCTGGTCCTATCCCATCGCCCTGACCAAGACCGACGACGGCGGCACCTGTATAGTGGGCTGCCATGCTCCCAAGGGATATAATCGTAAAAACCCGATCATCGAAAAACCCGCCAGATGAGTGTGGGGGGTGGGGCAGGCGGGGCGGCCATGGTTGAGTGCGGGTGATGGAAGGCAGGATTTCCCGTGGTGGCGCGTTTCTGCTTGCTTTCTACCTCCTGCTGGCGGGCCTCTGGCCGGTCGGCGCTGCTGCGGAGCAGGCGCTGACCGGCCGGTGGACCCACCTGAAGGGCAAGGATATCGAGAGCCGGGATGACTACGCCCTCAGTTACACCCTGGACCACCGACAGGAACTTACCGAGGTTATGAATCTGCGAGGTTCGCTCCGCTATTCCCGGCAGTGGCGGGAGCAGGGTTATACCGAGGGGGTCGATCCCAGCCTCCGTTTTGATGTGAACAATGATCTGTTTCTGCTGGATATCCAGGGTTCGGCGGGGGAGCAGCGGAATGAGTATGAGGCGGGGCGCAGCCGCCGCAACTGGGGCGTCAACTGGAGCAGCGCCTGGCAGGACCGTTGGCTGCCCCGACTGCGGCTTTCCCACGCCCGGGATTACGCCTTTGATCACCATACCATCCGCCGGTCGGATACGGCCGGCGAACGGAGTCGGGCCGGGGTCAGTTGGGACCTGCACCTGTTTCAGGTACATTACAACATCAATCGTAACCTTAACCGCAACAAGGTAACCTTGGGGGAGACCACCACCACCAACCAGCTGGCCCGGTTTGAAACCGCCGGCCAGTTCTGGGACCGGCGCCTCTCCCTGGGTTTTTCCCAGCAGTACACCCAGAACCGCAATGAAACCGTCACCGCCGTGGGGGCGGGCGGATTCGCTCTGATTCGGCAAAATATCGCTCAGGTGCTGAGCGGCCGTGATGACACCCCCCTGGTTACCGACGATGACGAACTGGTCAGCACCCCGCTGTTGATCGATGGTGACCTGGAAACTCCCGCCGGTATCTACACCGACGGCATCGATACCCCGCCCCTCAATATTGCCGTCCGCATGGATCAACGCCGGGTCGATCAGCTTTTTCTCTACACCGAGGAGGATGCCGCCGGGCTGGCCGGCACCTTCGTGGTCGATCTTTATGTCAGCCCCAACGGCACCGATTACACCCGGCTGGTGACCAATCTCCCCTTCAATTACGACGCCACGGAAAGGCGTTTCGAATTTGATCTCGGGGGGTTGAACCAACAGTGGCTTAAACTGGTGGTTACCACCAGCCCTTTGCCCCGGGTCGACTTCACCGAGATCGAGGCCTATGAAAGGGTGACCTCCACCGATCCCTTCGTCACCCGGGAAGAGCGACCGGAGAGCTATCTGAGCGACCTCAATCTGGCTTACCGCTTCTCCTCCTCCTTAGGTCTTACCTACAACATCAGCCTGGAGACCGGCGATTACGCTTCGGGGTTGGAGTTTGACCGGCGTAATCAGATCGCCCAGTTGCGTTGGGTACCCAACGGCCGGGTCTCCTCCTCGCTGGGTTTCAGTGAAAACAGCGAGGAGATCGAGGGAAATCCGGAAAGCGTAACCCGGCAGTACAGCTTGCGGGTGGGTACGGCCCCCCTGCCCACCGTGGATACGAGCCTGGGGCTCAGCCGCAACGAGCGATACGAAGATAGCGAGTTGCAGTCCACCAACCACGAAGCGGGGCTTTACACCACCGCGGCGCTCTACCCGGATCTTGATGCCAGCCTGGATCTGACCTGGGGAAGGTTCGAGCAGGAAGAGCTGGACCAGGTCCGCGATTCCCTGGGCTCCCGGTTGGGGCTGACCGCCCGCCTGGTGCCGCGTCTTACCGCCGACCTGATTGTCGACTACCGTCACCAGCGGGCGGACCGGGACAGCGAGGCCCTGGACGGCACCTTAACCTTGAACTGGCGTGTTTCCGACCTGTTCTCCTTTATGTCCTCGGCGGGCAAGAAATGGCAGGAGTGGGAAGGAACCCAGGAGAGCCTGCTGTTGCGGATGACGATGGCGCCCACCGATACCATTCAATTTTCCCTGAGTTACCAGTATAATGAAGACACTGAAACCACAAACCGCTACTCTGTAAACGGCAGTTGGGCCATCGATCGCCTGCTGACTTTTCAGGCCAACGCTTCCTACACCGAGCGGGCGGAGGTCAGCGACTGGCAGGCCAGGACACAACTTACGGCCCGCTTTGCCGGCCGTTGAGTTTAACCGGGGGCCCGCTGGCGCGACCATGGGGTACGAGAACAGCAAGAGGATGGGATAAGATGCGAAAAAA
>DSDS01000119.1 GCA_011048585.1 Desulfurivibrio alkaliphilus
GATCAGCCAGGCTTACGTACACGGGGTACGCGGCGCTTGGCCGCTTGCCCGAACCTGCGGCACTGCTGAACGATTACAGCCCGTTAAATCGACAAGTTGTTGACCATGGTGAACGGATACAAATTGTGCAACGAAAAAAACACCCGCCGGGAGTCCTCGAACTCCCAGCGGGCATAAATCAACAGCTGGCTTTACTTTTCGAGCTTACCGGCAAAACCGCTTTCACGGTAGCGCTCGAAGGCCATGGCGAAGGTACGATAGACCATGTGCGCCATTTTGGTGTAAGGGGTGTACAGGAAGAGCATAAACACCGACACCAGGTGGAGGAAGTAGAAGAGATAGGCCATGGAGGCAACATCGACCAAACGGAAAGACTGGGCGGCCATGCCGGTGACCCCGACAGCCATAATCACCCCGATCAAATACCAGTCGTAAAAAGTGGGGGCAGCCTTGCTCTCCTGCTCCATCCGGGAACGGTTCACCCAAAGGATGGCCACCCCGACGATCAGGGCAATGCCGGCCACGTTGGCCATGATCTTGAAGGGATCGCTCATGGCCAGGGGAACGTGCAGCCCATCGACAAACAAGCCTACCACATCCTTGCGGATCATGGAGTAGACGGTCACGACAAACAGGGCAATGAAGGCAAAGAGCAACGGTAGATGACCATTAACCCGATTTTTATTGGTCCCGCACTCCTTGAAGCGCTTGTGGGCCAGGATCTCCTTGATCGACGGCACCAGAAATTGGCTAACAAACTGGATCACCGAGGGCCGGAAATTGCTGGATGCCGGAATCTGGGCCGCCATCCCCTTCCACATGTTCGACACCCCTCGATAAAAGGCATAGAGAGCGAAAAGAAAGGTCGGCACAAAGATCAGGTCGATCAGGATCACGTTCTGGGACAAGCCGAAGTAATAGTTCTCGCCAAAGAAGTAGCCTAAATTGATATCCCCTTCCGGCAGCTTCATGCCACCGGAAAGCCACCAAACCAGCCCGATGATCAGAGTGGGGATCAAAATCATAATGGGCAGATTCTTGCCGTCGCTGCAGAGCTTGGCCAAACCTTGGGGAAAACCGTAATGGGTGTAGGCGTAAGCCCGGATCGCCCCCAGCACATCCCCCGGTTTGGCGCCCCGGGGACAGTAGGCGGTACAATCGCCACACTGGTGACAAAGCATCACGTCGGGATCCGCCACCAGCTTGTCCTTCAAACCCCACTGCGCCCAGATCATCTCCTTGCGCGGGAAGGGCTTGCCATCGGCGGAAAGCGGACAGACCACCGAGCAGGTGGCACACTGATAACACTTCTTCAGAGTGTCTCCACCCGCGCTCTTCAGATACTTGATAAACTCAAGATCGGGTTGAACCTTCATTCCTTCAGACATTTGCAGTCTCCCTCCCGTTAGCTTTAGAAACCCTTGAAGGGGTTCGGGCCCAGTTCCTTGATCTCCTCAATGAACTCGTTGATCACCTCGGAAACCGTGTCGTAATCGGTAATCGCCACCTGGCGCACCCCGCAACGCTCCGGCTCCAGGCCCAGCGAGCCCAAGGTCTCACCAATGTTGGCCATCCGCTTGTCGGCAATTTCGCTGCCCTTGACAAAGTGGCACTGGTAGTCGTCGCCAAACTTACAACCCAAGAGCAGAGCTCCATCCATCCCCGAAGAGAGGGCGTCCTTGATCCAGACCATATTCACCGAGCCCAGACAACGGACGGGAATCACCCGCACCAGGTTGTTGAGGCTGATCCGGCGCATGGCGGCCATGTCCAGGGCGGGATAGGCGTCGTTTTCGCAAACGAAGGCGACGATCCGCAGCTTGTCCTCGTCATCATCGGGAACTTCCACCGCCTTAACCATGGAACCGATCATGTCGATGCTGTAGTTCTTGAAGCCGATGATCCGCTCGGGACAAGCGCCCATGCAGGTACCGCAACGGCGGCAGCGGGTCGGGTTGGGCAGCGGTGTTCCCTTGGCATCGTCGTCCAGGGCGCCAAAGGGGCACTCCTCGGTACAGCGCTTGCACTGGGTACAGCGCTGGAAATAGAACTCGGGATAGGAACCGTCGCCGGAGCGGGGATGGACTGACACCCCGTGATCGGCGCTCTCGATGCACTGAATCGCCTTCAGGGCCGCGCCGCAGGCATCGTCGATGGTTTCCACCATATCGGTGGCCTTCCGCACCCCGCCGCAGGCATAGACTCCGGTTCTCCGGGTCTCATAAGGGAAGCAGATGAAGTTGGAATCGGCGTAACCGTCAAAGAGCTCCAGATCGAGGAAAGCCGGCCCCTGGCGATAGGAGAGGTTGACGGTGGGGGCAAGGGCGGTGGTGGGCTTCATCCCGGCACCCAGAACCACCATGTCCACTTCCAGATTGAGATCCTCCTGGAGCAGAGTGTCCTTGGTCTTGACCACCAGGCCGCTGCCGGACTCTTCGACACCGGTGACCGTGGCCTTGGTCAGGAAGATGCCGTCATTGTTCTGAGCTCCCTTGTAGAAGAGCTCCATGTTGCCCGGAGTCCGCATATGCTGGTAGAGCACGTAGGCCTTGCCGTCGGGATTGTCCTCCCGGACATAACTGGCCTGCTTGAGGGCCACCATGCTGGTCACCGAGTTGGCATAGGGGAAGTCCTTGTCGTGTTCCTCGCCGCCGGGGCTCTGAATAAAGGCAACGTTGGCCGGCACCTTGCCCTCTTTGGCCAGCTCCTCAAACTCGGCGTTGGTAACCACGTTTTTCAGCTTGCCATGGCCCAGGTGCTCAAATTCGGAGACATCGGCCGGAACCCAGCCGGTGGCCAGGACCACGGCCCCGACGATTTCGGCAGCGGGGTTGGCTTCGGTATATTTTTTATATCCGGCGTTGGGGTCTTCCATCTCCCCCTTGTCGATCTTATCCTGCATATCGACGGTAACCCGGCTGGGAGCATCCCACTCGCTGCGGGTTCCGGCTTCCTTGAAAGTGATCTGGAAAGCACCGGGAGCACCGGCGATTCGAGCCACTTCGGTACTGGTTTTAACGGTGATCCTGGAGTCGGTTTGCACCGCGCTGACCAGCTCCTGGATGGAGGATTCCTCCAGGGCGTTCCAGGGAGCCTTGGTGGGCAGTTGTTTGCGCCAACCCAAAGCCTTGCCGCCCAGCTTGTCGGTTTTTTCCACCAGCAGCACCTCATGGCCGGCCTTGGCCGCCTCACGAGCCGCGGTGAGCCCCGCGATACCACCACCCATCACCAAAATCCGGCGATTGGTGGTTTCCTGCTTGTAGGGCACCGGCAGGTCGATCTTCATGGCCTGGGCGCAGGCGATCCGCACATAGTCCTGGGCCAGTTCGTTGGTGAACTCGTCGACCACCTCCTGGCTACGATCATCGCTGGGCTTTTCCGCCGACCAGACCACGCCTTCCCGCAGGTTGGCCCGCACGGTAATGCTCTCCGGTCCGAAATTGAACTCCTCTTTCCAGACCCGGGGAGAGCAGGCACAGATGACGGGGACGTTAACCCCCTCGTTGGCCATATCGTCCTTGATCATCTGACGACCGGCCTCACCACAAAAAGCTTCGTGGGTTTTGGCGGTCATCCCGTTTTCCTGGGCGATGGCGCTCAGCCCATCGACATCCAGGGCCTCGCCGATACCGCAACCGGTACAAATATATACTCCGTACTTCTTATCCATATTTTGTTACCTCCTCGACGCTTGAATCGCTTTCATTGCCGCCGCCGTTGCGCTCTGGGCGCAGGTCACAACGTCGGACGCCTTCTTGGCGCAACCCGCGGAAATCATTCCTTCATCCTGAGACAGGACGAAGCCGTTGGCATCCGTGTCCACTCCAAGCGCCTTGGCCTGGTCGAGAGCCGGTTGCATGCCGGTGGCCAAAATTGCCAGATCAACCTTGGTTTTGACCTTGTCACCGCTCACGGCATTTTCCGCCACCAGGGTAACCGATCCATCGCTTTCAGCAATGATGTCGGCAACCTTGCCCTTGATCCAGGTAATTTTCTCATCGGCCATCAGTTTCTCTCGGAACTTTTCATATTTACCGGGGGTGCGCAGGTCGATGTAAAAAACGGTGATCGGGGCTTCCGGGTACTGAGCCCGGATATAGTTGATCTGCTTCATGGAGGCCATGCAGCAGATATAGGAGCAGTATTCCAGATGATTTTCATCACGGGAGCCGGCACACTGAACAAAGGCGAAGCTGGCCGGCTCGGCGTTGTCGCCGGGGCGTAGGATCTTGCCGCCGGTGGGTCCGCTGCTGGAGGCCAGGCGCTCCATCATCATGTTGGTAATGATCGCCGGGCTGGAGCCGAACTTGAGATTTTCCATCTTGGTGGGGTCATAGGGATTCCAGCCGGTGGCCCAAACAATACTGCTCACCTCGACGGTCATCTCCCGCTCCTGCATGTTTAGGTCAATCGCGTCATATTTGCAAGCGGCAAGAATGGCATCCAGGCTGGACTGGCTACACGCGGCCTTGTCCAGCACGTAACGGGCCGGAAAAGCGTGGTCATGCACCTTGCGCACGGCCTTGACCTTATCCATCCCGAAGTTGAAGGGATTGTCAATCTCATCCTGACAGGCATCGGAGCAAGCTCCGCAGCAGGTACAGTTGCTGTTGATATAGCGGGGACGGCTGAGCAGGGTAACCTTATAGTTGCCGGGACCACCGCTGACACTCTTGACCTCGGTCATGGTGTGGACCCGGATCTTGCGGTTATTTTTCAGCCGCTGATAGTTGATCTCCAAGCCGCAGGAAGGCGGACAAAGCTTGGGAAAATACTGGTTGAGCTGGGCAACGCGACCGCCCAGGTAGGGGTTCTTCTCCACCAGAAAGACCTCCTGGCCGACTTCGGCTGCCTCGAGAGCGGTCGTTAGCCCGCTTATGCCGCCACCTACGACCAATACAGCACCTGCGGGTGCGCTGCGTTCATCTGTCATGCCTTTCCTCCATTCATTAAGGTAAAATAGGACACACCAGCTAAAAATCATCACCACGGCCCACGGGGACCACGGTGGGTTCATGCCTTGTCACATTTGACTCAAGCCGGGATTCGAGTCTCGCAAACCACCGCTTCAATCAAACAAAACCAGTCATCCTTACGCAAAACGGGGAAATACCCCATATAAGCAAAGCAAACAAGAACAATCAAACGGATCCATAGAAAAAATCTCCAGGCGTCGAAAAATGACGCCTGGAGATTTCAGTTCAACGTTCAACCTTCATCGGTTAAACCTTGCCAAGGCGGATTAAACCCAGGGCTCGGTCTCTACGATGTTGATGCAGTTGACCTTTTCACACTTCCACTCCTCGGTCTTGGGGTCGAAGGTGGAGTTAACGAAGGCCTTCCAGTTTTCCTCGTCAACGGTCGGGTAGTCGGAACGATAGTAGAAGCCCGGGTAGCGGGACTCTTTCCGGAACTCGATGTGACGGATATGGGTCTCCACGCACCAGATCCGGTGGTAGTTTTCCCAGGCCCGCATCAACTCGTGCAGGTCACCGGCAGCCATCAGCTCGGCGTCTTCGCGCAGCATTTTCAGCAGATCCAGGCAGATGTTGAGCAGCTTGCCGGAGGTCATGTAGTAGGTGGCCACACCACCGCCGTACTCGTCGGTGGCCTTCATCAGGCGCATCATCAGACCGGCGGGCTTGCAGTAGTTGGGGTTGACGTCGGCAGCGGTGCTCTTGCCAACATGCTCGAGGTAGCGCCTAACCGGGGCGTAAACTTCATCGGCATACTCCTGGGCGCTCTTGGGCAACTCGGGCTTGAAGTCAGCATTATCACGGCAGAACTTAACCATCTGCTTGGCCACAATCCGACCTTCGGCGTGGGAGCCGGAGGAGAACTTGTGACCGGAAGCACCAACGCCGTCACCGGCGGTGAAGAGACCGTCAACGGTGGTCATCCGGTTGTAGCCCCACTTGTACTGGTGGCTACGGGGACCGTCAACGGTGGGTACCCAGTCCTCGTTGGGACCGGAGGTCCAGATGCCGCAGCATCCGGAGTGGCTGCCCAGCATGTAGGGTTCGGTGGGCATGATCTCGGAACCGACCTTCTCGGGCTCGATGTTCATACCGGCCCAGAGACCAGCCTGACCAACGGACATATCGAGGAAGTCTTCCCAGGCCTCGCTCTCGAGGTGCTTCCAGAACTTCATTACGCTCTTCTCGTCCATGCCGCCGGCGCGACGCTCGTCCAGGAAGGCGTTCAGCGCCACGTCGGTGGCCATGTAGATCGGGCCGCGGCCGGCCTTCAGCTCGTTGAGCATCAGGTGGTTACGCAGACAGGTCGGGGTAACGGGGGAGGCGCCGTAGGGCATGAACTTGGAGAGCTCTTCCTTAACCGAATCGGAGTTGGCGTAGAACTCGCCCAGGCCGTTCTGCACTTTGGCCTTGAAGAGCAGGAACCAGGCGCCTACCGGGCCGTAGCCGTCCTTGAAACGGGCAGGCGTGAAGCGGTTTTCCATCATGGTCAGGGTGGCGCCGACCTGGGCACACATGGTGTAGGTGGAGCCGGCATTCCAGACGGGGTACCAGGCGCGACCCTTACCCTCACCGGTGGACCGGGGACGGAAGATGTTTACCGCGCCGCCACAGGCGCAGAGCGCGGTCTTGCAACGGAAAACGTGAACCTTGTTTTCACGGGTGGAGAAGCCAACCGCGCCGGCGATCTGGTTTTCCTTGTTCTTGTCCAGGATCAGCTTAACGATGAAAACGCGCTCCAGGATGTTCTCTTCGCCGAGAGCGGTCTTGGCTGGCTCGGCAACGATACACTTGTAAGACTCACCGTTGATCATGATCTGCCACTTGCCGGTCCGAACCGGGGTACCGCCTTCACGCAGGGAGGGGGCGGGCTTGGCGCCGTCCAGGTTCTCGCCCTTGTCGTCCTTCTTCCAGATGGGCAGACCCCACTCCTCGAAGAGCTTAACGGACTCGTCAACGTGACGGCCCAGGTCATAGATCAGGTCTTCCCGAACCACGCCCATCAGGTCGTTGCGGACCATCTTGACGTAGTTTTCGATCTTGTTCTCGCCGATGTAGGTGTTGATGGCGGAGAGACCCTGAGCCACGGCGCCGGAACGCTCCATGGAGGCCTTGTCGACCAGCATGATCTTGAGGTCGGCCGGGGCCCACTTCTTGATTTCAAAGGCGGCGCCGCATGCGGCCATGCCGCCGCCGATGATCAGAACGTCGACGTCATGCTCAACAACTTCGGGATTGGCCACGGCGGGCAGTTCGCCAAGAGGCTTATTCGGTAACGCCATAATTAAGTTCTCCTTAAGTATATGGTTTTGTTGATTATTAATTCAGTCGTCGCCAACAACTCACTTGGCCAGCATGGTCGGCTGCGGCAGATCTTTCTCCAGCAGCAGCTTCTCATCGTCCAGGTTATCGCCCTTGCCGTCGAGGTAGGCGTTGGCCGCGCCCTCAGCGGTGGTCCGGATCGGGAACTTGAAGCGCTTCATGTTGCCGTTACGGAATTTCACGGTCCACATGATCGAGTCGGAGCTCCGCATCGGATGCACCTGACCGCCCATGGGGACGAAGTCGTTGTAGCCGCGGACGAAAATTGCGCCCTGCGGACAGATCTTCACGCAAGAGTAGCACTCCCAGCACGCATCGGGCTCCTGATTGTAAGCCTTCATCTCGTCCTTGTTCAAGACCATCAGGTCGTTGGGACAGATGTACATGCAGGCAGTTTTGTCACCGCCCTTGCAACCATCACACTTTGAAGGATCTACATAGCTCGGCATTCACGAACCTCCTCAAAAATTGAGTTTGAATTTTGTCGATTCGGACTTCCGGCGGAAACCGAATCCACGGTACCTTATCCAGACAGCTTGCTACTGTTTTAAACACCAGGTTAAAAAATCCGCCGACTGGGCAGCGGGAACTAATCCAAAGCGGCCCATTCGCGGCAAGGGAAAAACGTGTTTTTTTCAAAAAAATGAAGGGGCGCTCATTTTTTACGACTCAAGCCCTTATAATTTTTCACCTGGCAAATGTCAAGAAAAAAACTCTCTGTTCGGGCGACGTTTCAGCGGACGCTTTAACGGTTGACACATACCACCCGGCTGAGTATTTTCCCCAACTCACCAAAATTGATATTGTAGCAGCCGGGACCGGCCCCGAGACCAGCAGAGGATGTGTAACATGACCCAGCAAGCGCCAGAAAGCAACAGCCCCACCCTTTTCGCCAAGAACCCCAGCAATATTCTGCCCCACAAGCTGACTCTGGACAGCAAGTTGCGTTTCCGCTGCCACCCAGGAGTCTCATGTTTCACCGCCTGCTGCGGCAACATCAACATTGTGCTGACCCCTTACGATATTCTGCGAATTCGCCGGGCCCTCAACCTGCCAGCCCAGGAGTTCCTGCTCCGCTTCACCACCCCGGTCTACCTGGAGCAGACCGATCTTCCCGGAGTCAAGATTCTGCTGGATGAGGATGGTCGCTGCCCTTTCGTGACCGAGGAGGGCTGCACCATCTATTCCTACCGCCCCACCACCTGCCGTTACTATCCGGTGGGGATGTCCTACTTTCGCGAGGCGCCCGCCGACAAAAACGAAGCCTCCATCTCCGAGGAGTTTTATTTCCTGGTCAAGGAGGATCACTGCAAGGGCCATCAGGAGGAGAAGACCCAAACCATCCGGGAGTGGCGGATCGATCAGGGGATTGATGAATCGGACCTCATGAACAAGGAGTGGATGGAACTGGTGATGCGGCGCAAGTCCTTCGGGCGGCAGGCCACCTTAAGCGAGCCGGCCAAGCGGATCTTCTTCATGGCCAGCACCGACTTGGACAAATTCCGGGAGATGGTCTTCAGCCCCTCCTTCCAGAACACCTACGATTTTGACGAGCAGACCCTGGCCAAGCTGCGCGAAGATGACGTTGAATTGATGCGTTTCTCCTTCCGCTTTCTGGCCGCCACCATTTTCGGCATCCCCGACTCCGGCCTCAAGGTCAAGGAGGAGCGGCTCAAGCAGAAGATCGAGCAGATGAAGCAGAATCGGGATCAGGCGGAACAACGGGCGGAAGAGACCTACAAGGAGCTGCTCAAGGACCATGAGGATCTGAAAAGGCAGGTTGCCGAGAAGCAAAAAGGGGACCGTTAAGCCCCGGCGGCTCATACCACCCGCAACGGCAGGATTATTCTGAAGGTTGTCCCCCGGCCGGGCTCGCTGGCCACCTCGATCTCACCTTGGTGGCTGGCTACGATGTTTTTGACGATGGCCAGGCCCAGGCCGGTGCCCCGATGCTTATCGGTGTAAAAGGGGGTGAATATTCGCCCCCGCCGGTCGGGGCTGATCCCGATCCCGGTGTCGGTTATCTCCAGAATCGCCACCTTTTCGCCGCCCTCCCTGGTCCCCCGGCGGCTGCGCACCCCCAGCTTCCCTCCCTCCGGCATGGCCTGAACCGCGTTGAGCAGAACATTGAGCAGCGTGCGATAGATCTGCTCCCGGTCGAAGAAAAAGGGGGGCATGGCGGGGTCCATCTCCAGCCGCAACTCAACCCCGCCCTTCTCCAGCTCCGGGGTGACAAAAGCCGCGGCCTGGCCCACCACCTCATTTAAGGATTCCTTGGCCAGTTTGGGCGTTTGCGGCCGGGCAAAATCGAGAAACTCCCGCACGATTCCATCCAGCCGCGAGGTCTCCTGGACGATTATTTCGGCCAGATGCTCGTTGCCCGGGGCCAGACTTTGCAGCCTTTTACCGAGAATGGCGGCGGTACTGCGGATAATCCCCAGGGGGTTCTTGATCTCATGGGAGACCGAAGCCACCATCTTACCCAGGGCGGCCAACTTCTCGTTCTGATGCAACTTCTCCTCCAGCCGGCGCCGCTCCTCGGCCCGCTTCTCCATGATCTCCTCGGCCCGGGCCACGATCACCCGCAGAACCACGAAAAGGGCCGACATGATCAGCATGGAGATCAGGCCCACCCAGAGCTGAAAGCGGGCGATCTCCTCCATCTCCTCGGAGAGATCCTGCTTTACTTCGATCACCCCCATGACGATATCGGGCTTATCATCCAAGGGGGTATACTGAATAAAGGGAATATAGGTTTGCAGGGTCGATGAGCCCGGGGCCACCCAGGGCAGCACCCCCCACATGGCTCCTTGGGTCAGCAGCCGGGAAACATTCTCTCCGGCCAGGGCCCGCCGGTACTCCTCGCCACCCACGTCCCGCCGCCCGATCTGCTCGGTAATGGTGCTGTAGGAGATGATATTTTCCCGGGAATCAAAGATGGTCACCGACTCCACCCGCATTCCATGGGTGGCGCTGCGAACCACCGCGTCCAGCAATTGGTATTGCTCGGGGGTCCGCAGGGCGATTTTGCCGTACTGAAGAACCGTGGGCACCACAAACTGCTGAAAAACCTGATGACTCAGGTTTTCGGTCACCACCAGGGCATAGGCCTCGCTGCGCTCGAGCAGCACCCGCTTGGCGTGGTTGGAGATCAACCAGGAGAGCGCCAGGGTAAAGACCAGAAAGACCGCCAGACTGGTGAAGGAGAAAAATTTCACCAGCTGGAAAGGCTTCCGGGCCCCCAGTTCCCCCCCGTCGGCTGCCGGCCCTATCCACTTAACCATCACAGACCCCACAAACCTTACAGGCACCCACCCGGCAGGGCTGGCCGCTTTTGCCGGCCAGGGCCCGTCTATACTCGGCGGCCAGAAACCGCGCCGTTATTCCGGGGTCGACAATCTCCCAGGGGAAGATTTCCCCATCGGCGCGAGGGCGACTGGCATACCAGGAGGGATCGACCCCCAGCCCGGTCAGTTGCCGCCGCCAGTTGCCCCTCTTCTCGCCGGCGGCCATGGCGATCAGGGCCAGACCCAACCGGCGGTCGCCCCGGGCCACCACTGCCTGGAAATAAGCCTTGTCCGGGGCTTCGGCACTGATCCTGACATTGGCCTCCCCAGCCAGCTCCCCCTGCAGCAGCTTCAGCCGGCGGACTAATTCGGCCACTCCGGCAAAGGGATGGTACTGGAAAGGGGTCCAGGGCTTGGGCACGAAACTGCTGACACTCAGCTGAATTTCGGTGAGCCGCCCCCGGCGGCGCCCCAAGGCCAGTAATCCCCTCTTAAGCCGACGGATCATCCCAACCAGCTCCAGCAGATCCCCATCCTCCTCCCCCGGCAGTCCCAGCATGCAGTACAGTTTCAAGGTGGTGACCCCGATGGCAGCCAGCTTCTCTCCGGCCTGCAGCACCGCCTCCTCGGACAATCCTTTGTTGATTATTCGCCTTAAGCGCTCGGAAGCCCCGTCGGGGGCCAGCACCGCGGTTTTAATCCGGCTGGCGGCCAGCAGTTCCAGCAGGGCCGGGGTGAGAGCGTCGGCCCGCAGGGATGAGAATGAGAGGCTCTTGCCCCGCTCGGCGATCAAAGCACTGATTGCCGCCAGGGTTTCCGGGGCGGCCATCTCCATGCCCAGCAGCCCAATCCGCCGGATTGCCGGCGGGCAGTGATCAAGGGCGGCCCGGATTGCCTCCGGCGACCAGAGCCGCGGCGGCCGATAGATAAAGCCGGCGGCGCAGAAACGGCAGTTTCGGCTGCAGCCTCGGCCCAGTTCCACCAAAAAAAGATCGCTGAACTCCGCCCGGGGGCTGAGTATCCGGGAATAACCGGCGACCATGGCGGTTTCGCCGGCGGCTGGCTCCCGCAACAGCGCCGGGACAACGCGGGCCGGAGCATCACTCTGCACAGTCATCGCCAGCAAGCGGCCCTGCTCGTCGTAACTCGGGTGGTAAAGGGCGGGGACATAGCAGGCGGAAAAGTCGGCGGCCAGCCGGGGGAGCAGCCGGCGCCCCAGGCGTGGCCACTGCGCCACCAAAAATTGCAGCACCGGCGGCAGGGCGACCTCCGCCTCCCCCAGGATAAAAAGGTCGGTGGCGGGGGCCAGGGGTTCGGGATTGAGCCAGACTCCCACTCCGCCGCCGATCACCAGGGGATGGTCATCATCACGGGCGGCGGCCTCCAGGGTAAGCCCACCGGCGGCCAAAAGCTCCAGCAGGGTCAGGCTGTCTCCCTCAAAGGAGAGGGAGTAGCAGACCAGGGCGAAGTCGGTCAAGGGGCGGCCCGACTCCAGGGAGAGAGGACGAGCGCCGACGACGGGCAGGACAAAGCGTTCGGCCACCACCGCGGGATGCTCGTTGAGCAGGTCATAAACCAGTTGCCAGCCCAGGTTGGAGGCGGCAACAGCGTAGGTGTTGGGGAAGATCAGGGCCACCGGCAGCCGATCGGTCCATTTTTTGCGCCAGGTGCCCCGCTCCCCGGCCAGTATTCCCCCGGGGAGCTTCTGGTCTCCTCGCCCCCGGCGACCGCTCCCGGCGGTTGGGAGGGCGGGCCGGCGCCTCACCCGTTGGCGTTTGGCCATGGTTGCCTACCGTTAACTTTCGTTTTTGCGCAGGAAGGTGGGGCGCTCAAAATCCTCCTCGAAGATGGTGGCGGGAAACCCCTTGCGACCGCCCTGGCCCGCGGCGGCATGGTTCGAACCGCACCGGGCGGTCAGGGGCAACTGCTGGGCCTTGACCTCGCGCCGGGGCACTAGGGGGCGAACATTGTCGTTCACCTCCTCGAAATCCTCGATGGCTCGGATGCCGGTGGCAATCACCGTAACCCGCAACTCATCGCCCAGGTTATCATCGAAGATCACCCCCAGAATGATGTTGGCGTCCTCATGCACCTCCTCATAAATTTTGGTGGTGGCCTGGGTTACCTCGGCCATGGTCAGGGTGTCCTGGCGGGCGGAAATATTGACCAGCACACCCTTGGCGCCATCGATGCTGATATCCTGCAGCAGCGGGCTGGCGATGGCCATGGTGACCGCCTCCACCGCCCGGTTCTCTCCCACGCCGTGGCCGGCACCCATCAGCGCCGGCCCCATCTCGTTCATCACGGTGCGCACATCGGCAAAGTCGGGGTTGATATAACCGGGGAGATTGATCAGGTCGGTGATCCCCTTGACCGCCTGGACCAGAACATCGTCGGCCATCTTCATGCCGTCGATGAATCGGGTTCCCTTCTGGGCCAGGGAGATCAGACGATCATTGGGGATGGTGATGATGGTATCAACGTGGGCCTTCAGCTCCTGCCAGCCGGCGTCGGCATTCTTCATCCGGCTGCGCCCCTCGAAGGCAAAGGGCTTGGTGACCACCCCCACCGTCAGCGCCCCCAGCTCCTTGGCCACCCGGGCCACCACCGGTGCCCCCCCGGTACCGGTGCCGCCGCCCAGACCGGCGGTGACGAAAACCATGTCGCTGTCCTTGAGGACGTTGCGGATCTCCTCCAGCGACTCCTCGGCGGCCTCCTGGCCGACACTGGGTTTGGCCCCCGCCCCCAGGCCCTTGGCCAAGTTAGGGCCGAGCTGCATCCGAATGTCGGCCTTGGACTGCTCCAGGGCCTGCATATCGGTGTTGCCGGCGATGAACTCCACCCCGACCAATCCGCTCTCCACCATGGTATTCACCGCGTTGCCGCCGCCGCCGCCCACGCCGAACACCTTGATCCTCGCCCGCGATTCCGATTCCGCCAGTTTGAAAGACATACCCTAGCTCCCTTGGTTAACTATTACCACGCCCCCGGTGGACAATTTTATTCGCTCTCTTAAGCAGTGATCATATTACGCTTTTAAACCAATCCTTCATCCGGCTGCCCAGCCGGGTCAACATCTTGCCGGAACGGGCCCGAAAGCCGGTGGCCGGATCGTGCCGCATCCCGTAGATCACCAGACCCACCCCGGTGGCCCACTTGGGGGACGCGGTCACCTCGACGGGACCGCTCACATTTTCCGGATACCCCACCCGCACCGGCAGGTCGAAAATCTGCTCGGCCAGCTCCTCCATATGCTCCAGCATGGCGGTCCCGCCGGTCAGAACAATGCCGGCATTGACCAGCTCCTTGTAGCGGGAATCGGCCAGCTCCTGATTGATCAGGGTCAGCATCTCCTCCACCCGGGGCTCCAGGATCTCGCCCATCACCCGCCGGGAAAGCTTACGGGATTTGCGCCCGCCCACACTGGGCACCTCGATGATCTGATCCTTGTCGATCAGGGCGGCCAGGGCGCTGCCATACTCCTCTTTCAGCCGCTCCGCCTCCTTCAGGGGGGTACGCAGGCCGATGGAAAGATCGTTGGTCAGGTTGTGCCCTCCCAACCCCAGAACAAAGGTGTGCTTGATGGTTCCGCCGGCAAAAACCGCCAGATCGGAAGTGCCGCCGCCGATATCCAGCAGCCCCACCCCCAGGTCCATCTCCTCGCGGGTCAGCACCGCTCCCGCCGAAGCCAGAGGCTCCAGCACCACGTCGGCCACATTGAGTCCAGCCCGGTTACAGCACTTGACGATATTATGGACCGCGCTCACCGAACCGGTGACGATATGGACATCGGCCTCCAGCCGGACCCCGTTCATGCCGATGGGGTCCTGAATATCGGGCTGCCCGTCGACAATGAACTCCTGAGGCAGAACATGGATAATCTCCTGATCGGGAGGCACCGGCACCGCCCGGGCCGCGTCCACCACCCGGTCGATGTCATCCTGGTGGATCTCTCCCGAACGGATCGGAATCAGGCCATGGGAGTTGAAACCCTTGATATGGCTGCCGGCAATCCCGACGTACACCGCCCCGATCTCGCAGCCGGCCATCTCCTCGGCCTCCGCAACCGCCTGCCGGATCGACTGCACGGTACTCTCAATATTGACCACCACTCCGCGCCGCAAACCCACCGAGGGGGCGTGTCCACCCCCGATTATCTTCACCCGGCCATCCAGGACCTCGGCCACCACCGCGCAGATCTTGGTGGTGCCGATATCCAGTCCGACCAGCAGTTCTCCTCGTTCTTCCTTACTCATTGCCTGTGCCTCTCTAAAAATCCCCCGTAATCGTTCAGCAGCACCGCATCTTCGGGCGATCAGCCAGGCTTACGTACACGGGGTACGCGGCGCTTGGCCGCTTGCCCGAACCTGCGGCACTGCTTAACGATTACAGCCCGTTAAATC
>DSDS01000092.1 GCA_011048585.1 Desulfurivibrio alkaliphilus
CGGAGCTTTGCCATTCCTGTGGGGGCTGTTTTCTGGTCTGCCCGGAACAGGCTCTGGTGCAAGAGGAGCGCGCCGTGGGCGTGGTAGAACAGGGCCACAGTGGCAAAATCGCCTTTGCTCATGGTCGCCTACGAGTAGGAGAGGCCATGGCGGTCCCCCTGATTCAGGCAGTGCGGGAACAGGCGGCTGAAGATGGCCTGGTGCTGATCGACGCCCCTCCCGGCACCTCCTGCCCTTTCCTGGCCGCGGTCAAAGGGATCGATTACGTGTTTCTGGTAACCGAGGCCACCCCCTTCGGCCTTCACGATCTGCAACTGGCGGTGGCGGTGCTGCGGCAACTCGCCCTGCCCTTCGGGGTCGTCATCAACCGCAGCGACCTCGGAGATCGGCGCACCGCCCTGTGGTGCCGCAGCGAAGGGATCACCATCCACCTGCAGATCCCCTTCGACCATAAAATCGCGGCGGATTACGCCGCCGGCCATGGCCTGATCGACAGTCGTCCTGAACTTGAACCGGTCTTTGCCGCTCTGCTCCAAGAGGTCTCGCGATGAAGGAACTTCTGATCCTCAGCGGCAAGGGGGGAACCGGCAAAACCACGGTTACCGGAGCCCTGGCCGCCATAGTCACCAGCAAAGTGATGGCGGATTGCGATGTCGATGCCGCCGACCTGCATCTCATCCTGCAACCGCGAGACAGCGAGGAGCACGAATTCTGGTGCGGAGTTGAGGCCCGCATTGATCCCCAGCGCTGCACCGGTTGCGGAACCTGTTTCGATTTGTGCCGCTTTAAGGCGATCGAGATGGCGGACAAAGCCAGGCTGCTGCCCTTTGCCTGCGAAGGCTGCGGGGTCTGCGCCCACTTCTGCCCGGAAGGAGCCATCAATATGGTGGATAAGCTTTCCGGGAGCTGGTTTGTCAGCACGACCGATCAAGGCCCTCTGCTCCACGCCCGCTTGGGGGTTGGTGAAGAAAACTCGGGCAAACTGGTCAGCCTGGTCAAGAGAAAAGCCCGGGAGCTGGCCGCCAGCCAAGGGGTCCAATGGCTGCTGGTGGACGGCCCCCCCGGCCTGGCCTGCCCGGCGATCGCCGCCCTGGCCCAGGTCCACACCGCGCTGCTGGTCACCGAACCCACCCTTTCCGGCCTCCATGACCTGCAACGGCTGGCGGAACTGACCGCTCATTTCCGGGTGCCCACCGCTGTTTGCCTCAACAAATGGGATCTTCACCCCGAACAGACCCGGGAGATCACCGAATTCTGCCGGCGGCAACAGCTGCCGCTGGTGGGAAAAATTCCCTTTGATCGGGCCGTGGTCGATGCCATCGTTCAGGGGCTGCCCCTGCCGGTCCATGCCCCCAACGCCCCGGCAACCATGGCCATCGAACAGATGTGGGCCACACTCCAGCCTTACCTGGAACAAAAAGAGCTGCGAACAATCAATTAAATCTGCCCGCCAACCGGGCGCCATCGCTAAGGAGAATCGACGTGAGCCAGTATCTGATTCACCCCATCCCCATGGGCAGCAAGATATTCGACAAGGGAATGATGACCTATCAGTATGGTTACGGCGAACCATACACCATCCCCATCTACTGCTGGTATCTGGAGGGAGGCGACCAGGTGGTGCTGATCGATACCGGCGAACTCAACCCGATCCAGTCCGAGGACCGGCAGCAAAAAATCGGGGGCCGAATCTATACCTTCGAGGAAGGACTGGCCAAATACGGCTTAAAGCCCGAGGATATTCAGGTGGTGATCCACACCCACTTGCACCGGGACCACTGCGAAAATGACTACAAGTGCGTTAACGCCCGGTTTTTCGCCCACCGAAAGGAGATCGAGACCATTCGGGCCTACCATCCTCTGGACTATCGCTATGTGGAGGATTTTATCCTGGAGGTAGAGGAGAACGGCCAGATGACCCTGATCGACGAGGACCGGGAGATTCTGCCCGGCATCCGGATGGTCCACACCCCGGCCCACACCCCGGGGGGAATGAGCGTACTGGTGGAAACCCCCGGGGGACGGGCGGTGATCACCGGTTTTTGCACCATTTTCGAGAATCTTTATCCGCCCCAGGCAATCCGAGGCATGGATATGCAGGTGATTCCACCTGGGACCCACGTCAACGCTTATGAGGCCTATGATATCCTGCTCAAAACCAAAGCGCTGGGCGACTACCTCCTGCCGCTGCATGAACCTCGCTTCGCCGGCCTGGAGACCATCAGTGGCCCGGTCCCCCATGATTAATAACCGGGTTTATTAATCCGCGATCTGATACTGCTTCATCTTGCGATAGAGGGTGCTGCGGTCGATCCCCAGTAGTCGGGCAGTTTTGGCCTTGTTGCCGTCGGTCTGGCGCAGCACCCTGACAATCCTCTCCTCCTCCCCCTCGCCTTCCACTCCGCCCGCCCTCTCTGTCAAGGTGGGCGCGCTGACGCTCTCGCCACCCTCCGCCATCGGCGGGACACCGGAATCGCCCAGCACCTCAACCGAAAGCTCGGCGCTGGTGATGGTGCTGCCGGCACAAAGCACACAGGCCCGCTCGATCACATGTTCCAGCTCCCGAACATTGCCCGGCCAGCGATAAGCCATGAGCAACTGCAGGGCCTGATCCGAGATGGCGGTGATACTCTTGTTTAGCTGTTTACTGAAACGCTCCATGAACAGCCGAGCCAACAACTCCAGATCAGTTTCCCGCTTCCGCAGCGGCGGGAGATGAATATCCACCACCCGCAAGCGATAGTAAAGATCCTCCCTGAACTCACCCAGCTGCACCTTGCGCCGCAGATCGGCATTGGTGGCCGCCACCACCCGGACATCAACCGATACCGGTTGATCGCCTCCCACCGGATAAAAGGTGCGTTCCTGGAGAAAGCGCAACAGTCTCACCTGGTTGGCCAGTGAGATATCGCCCACCTCATCCAGAAAGAGGGTGCCCCCATCGGCCTGCAGGATCCGGCCCTCCCGGTGCCGATCGGCCCCGGTGAATGATCCCCGCTTATGACCAAACAGTTCGCTCTCCAGCAGGTTTTCGGGGATGGAAGTGCAGTCCACCTTCACCAGCGGCATTCCCCGCCGGGGGCTTTCCGCGTGCAGAGCCTCCACCACCAGCTCCTTGCCGGTGCCGGATTCCCCGGTGATCAGCACGGTGACATCCACCGGGCCGACGTTTTCGATCATGGTATACACCGCCTGCATGGCGGGGGAGCCTCCGGCCAGCCGATGGAAACGGGTCCGCCGAGTCCGCTGCTCCTGATACTCGGCACAGGTTACATCCCGAAAAAGCAGCATGGCCCCGATAAACTGCTCACTCCGCCCCTCCAGAGGAACACCGCTGATTCGGAAGACCACTCGCCCCAGCTTATCCAACTCCAGTTCCACCTGGTGTTCCTCCACCTCCTGGCGGGATTCGAGCACCCGGCTGGCGTCATCAACAAAAACCCGAAAGGGGGTGGGCAGCTCCTTCAGGCTGCTGCCCACCTCCAGGTCAAGCTCCAGGTTGGCGGCCCACTGGCGAGCCCGCTCATTGATCTGGGAGACCTTCAACTCGGGATCGACGGTGACAATCATATCCCGGACGCTGCGGAAAACCGTTTCCAGATCCTGCCGATAACGCTCCATTTGCCGGTCGGCCCGCATCTTTTCCCGCCACAGGGCAAACTGTTGCAGGGCCATGCGGGCGGTCCGCAGCAGATCATCCTTCTTGACCGGCTTGGCCAGATAGTCGAAGGCCCCCAGGCGCACCGCCTCGGCGGCCGTTCCAATATTGGGATAACCGGTGACCATCACCACCGGACACTCCTTGCATAACTCGCGAACCCGGCGCAACAGCTCGATTCCCGACTCTCCATCCATGACGATATCGCTGATGATCAGATCAAACTCCTCGTTGTTGATCAACTCCATGGCTTCTTCAAAGGTCGCGGCGGTCTTTACCGGCCCATACCCTTCCCGGCTCAAGAACATTTTAAATGTCAGGCGGAGGCTCTCCTCGTCGTCAACCACCAAAATCCTGCTGCTCATTTTTTCGGGCTCCACCATGGCCAGCCTCCTTTTTACGTATTTGCCATGCCGCCTCCATCTCAGGAGACCGGCAGATCAACCATCATAGTGGTATGCTTACCATACTCGCTTTCAACCCGCAGGAAACCACCAAGCTCGCGCATGATCCCCTGGCTGATGCTTAATCCCAGACCGGTCCCCTCTCCCATCTTTTTGGAGGAGAAAAAAGGCTCGAAAATATGTTCGATGATCTCCCGGGGAATCCCGGTACCATGGTCGGTGACGGTGGTCCGGACATATGAGTTGCCATTTTCGGACCATGGCCTGGCCCGGATATCCAAGCGCTTGTCGGGGTCCTTGCCGGGATAACGCTGGTTGAGGGCGTGGCGGGCGTTGCTCAGCAGATTGAGAAAAACCTGCTGCAACTGCTGCGGGTTAACGGACAGCAAGGGCAGACCCTCGTCGAGGTCCACCGAAAGGGTGATTCCATCCTTGAACATTTGATGGGTGTACAGGGCCAGGGCGTTATCGATAACCTCACCGATCATCACCGGCTCGACATCCTCGGTGCGATGCTGGCGGGAAAAGGAGAGCAGATTGCGGACGATATCGGCAATCCGCTCACCCTCCTCAATGATCCGGACCAACATTTCGCCCCCCTCCCCACCGGGAGAGTCATCGACCAGCAGCTGGGCGAAGTTGATAATTCCGTTGATCGGATTGTTGATCTCGTGGGCCACCCCGGCGGCCAACTCCCCGATGGCCGCCAACTGGCCGGCCCGCATGGTTTCCGCCGCCCGCAATTTTTCTTCCGTGACATCCTCGAAACTGCCGATGGCCCCCACCACCTCACCATCGGGGTGCCGCAGCAGCCCGGTATCGACGCGTAACAGCCGCAACCGCCCGTCCTTGAGGGTCACCTGGCATTCCGAGCCGCTCAGACGGCCGATCCGGGCCAGCAATGCTTCCCCGGCCTCCACCCCGGCGCAATCGGCAAGATCGAGATCGGCAAAAAGCGGGCATGGCCGCCCCATCACCTCCCAGCGCTGATAACCGGTCGCCTCCTCGGCCCGGTCGTTCCAGCTGCTCACCAGTCCCTGGCCATCGACGGTGAAAATGGCACTGGGGCTCATCCGGTAGAGCAATTCCGCCTTCTCCTTGGCATGCAGCAGCTGGGCAGTCCGCTCCCGAACCCTCCGTTCCAGCCGCTCCTGTTCATCGCGGAGCATGATCGCCATCCTCTTGCGGGTGGTAACATCCCGCAGGGACTCAACGATTCCCCATACCCGGCCGTCGTCATCGAACAGCGGCGAGGCCAGGACCTCAAAAACCCGAAGTTCGCCGGCGGCCGTGTAGTGTTCGTGCTCCACCTGCACCCGGCGGCGGGAGCGCAACACCTCCTGGAGGGGACAGGAGCGCCCCGCCTGATCGCAGGGGCGCTCCAGACCGAAAATCAACTGATGACAGTGGGGCCACCGGGCCACATCCCGATCTCCACAGCGGGAATACTCCCTGGCCGCCCGGTTCATCAGTTTGATATAGTAGTCCGCTCCCACCACAATGATCGGATCAGCCACCCCGTCCAAAACGGTCTGCCAGAGATCCCGTGGCGCTTCCTTGCATCCTTCCGGCAAAACAACACCTCACAGGCGGGTTTCGTAACCGGCTTCAGCCGCACTCCACATCACCGCTCAACAGGGAAACTCGATTTTCACCACCGCCTCAGCGCCGGTGGTATCCAGTTGCAGCTCTCCCCCCTGCTCCGCCACCACCTCTTGCAACCCGGCCAGCAACTCGGGATCGATCCGGGAGGACTGCCCATTGAAACAGAGGCGCAGACAGCGCCCCTGTTTGCGGCTGCTGATCTCTCCCTTGATCAGCAGCCGTTTATTCTGATCCTTGGTGGGATAGCGCAGATCCAAAGTGCGGCGGGCCTGCTCGCAGAGGAGCATAAACACCTGCTGCATCCGCCGGGCGTTGACCGGTAGAGAGGGAAAATCGGCGGGTAGATCCTGCTCCACCAGAATTCCGGACCCCTTCATGCTGAAACGGCTCAGAGTGATGGCATCGGCCAACACCTCGCCCAGGGGCAGAAACTCCTCATCGTGCCCCCCGCCCCGGCTGTAGAAGATGGTTTTCTTCATAATCCCGGTCAACTGCTCGCCGGTGCCGATCAATTTGGCGGCAATCTCCCGCTGGGTCTGCTGCTCCTGGGGCTCATCGGCCAGAATCTGAGCATAGTTAATCATTCCGTTGGCCAAATCGCTCACCTCGTGGGCGACTCCCGCCATAATCCCCCCCGACTCGGCGAGGTTAAAGCCCAGCAGTTGCCACTTATGCTCCCGGCCGGGGGCGGTGGCGCTGAACTGACGCAAAGCCATCCCCACCGCCGTGGCCACTCCCTGGAGGAGGTCCAGCTCGCAGGGGGCAAATCCCTCGTTGGCGGTGCTGAAAACCGCCAGCACCCCCACCAGCCCCTCCTCCTCTTCGCTCAAGGGGAAGACGCCGTAGGCGGCCCGGCGCCCGGCCAGCTTGGTATCCTGCAACAATCCGGGTGAAACCGTGGCCAGGTAGTCGGATATCACCACCGGTTCACCCGTCGCCAAGGCCCGTTGCACCGGGCCTGAATCCTTGCCCGGCTCCCGCCCCGCCACCGGCAGACCGCTCACCAGCGCCAGATTGTCCGGTTCAACTAAACCGGGGCCGCCACCGGCCACCCCCAAAAGTTTGAGGCCATGGGGACGCAGGGGACACCCCAGCCAAACCAGACAGTAGTCCGAATTATGGCGTAAAGCGCGACATACCTCAACCCCCAGCTGCTCCATGGTTCGGGCCTGGGACAGGGCCGCAATCGCCCGGCGGCCCATGGCGGCCAAAGCCACCTGCCGCTCAAGGCGGTCGGCCATTTCCGCGTCATGCCGCAACAGGTCATTGACCATGGCGACCACCCCCGACAACCACCGACCGTCGGCCGGGCAGGAGATCTCCAGGCGATCACCGTCCAAAACTTCCTTCCCTTGGGAGTTAAGGCACACCAGCGGCAGCACCACCCGCCGATAGCCCCAAAAAAGGGCAACCAGGGCCCCGAAAAAGAGCAGGGCCAGGGTGCCGATCAGAATGTTCTGAAAACCGACCAGGCGGCGCTTGGCCTGATCTACCACCAAACGGTCAAAGAGCAGCAACCGCTCCCCCAGAATCCGCATCTCCCGGTTGAGGTTGCGCCGCAGTTCCGGGGCGTGGGGGCGGGCATCAAGCTGACGGACCATCACCACCATGCCGGAAATATCCACGGCCTGCATGAAGCCCAGTTTATATTCATCGGCAATCCGGCGGTCAGCCAGCACCGACGACAGGGAACTGTTGAACTGTTCCAAAGCCCGGGAAACGTTCTCCAAATTACCGTTCTCGGCTTGCAACAGTTCATCCATAAGCTGTTCGCGGATGATGGTAAAACGGAAAAGCAGAGTTTCACTTTGGTCGGCAATCGCTTTATGGCCCGCGTACAGGGAATATTGGCGGACACCTGAGCCAAGCAGAGCAATCAGGATCAAACCCAATCCCAGAACTGAAAGCCAGATTATCCGTTGCAAGGCCATGGTCCGATCCTTTTTGGGATTAAGCGCCGAGCAACCGTTTCCCGACGCCCCGGGTTGGGAAAACCGGCCAGAGGCGGAGAGGATCACCCCCTCCGCCTCTAGCCGTCGTCATGCCAGCTTCAAGACTTGTCCTTCCAGGTGAAGAGAATGGGCAACCGGGCCAACACCGCCCGGTAAACAAGGATATAGGTCGCGTAAACGGTGATGGTGATCACAAACTCCCGCCAGTGGGGAATCTCCTGATAAAGATTCCAGTTGAAGGTGACGAGCGAGGTGTTGAGCCGGTTCAGGGCAATCCCCAACACCGCGAATAGGGCCGCCCAGCGGGCCGTGGTGGCGTTGTTGTTACGCACCGCCGAGGTGAAAAGCACCAGCGGCACGATTACGCCCAGGGCAATCTCGAACATGAACCACTGTCCCCAGCCGCTGAAAAGATATTTCCAGTCATTATCGTGGGCGACCCCGATGAACTTGATCACCAGGTAGGTGACCAGGGCCAGGGCGGCCCCCTTGGCAATTCCCACCGTCAGGCGGTCCAGGCTTTTCAAGAAGGTCTCGTCACAGCGCCAGCGCATAAACCACTTGGTCAGAGTGCTGACCACGATCAACATGGACAGGCCGGCAAAAATCGCCGAGCAGAGGAAATGGAACCACTGGAAGGCTGAGGAGTACCAAAGCGGATGGACCTTGCCCGGAGCGTAGGTGAAAAGCGCCCCCAGGGCACCCTGGTGCAGGGTGGAGAGAATGATGCCGGCCACGGTCAGACCGATTACGATCTGCTTTATAAAACGCTTGGCTTTGGGCCAGCCCATCCACTCGGAAACCGCCGGTATCAGCTCGGCGATCTGCACCGACAGGTAAGTTGCAACATGCCAGGCCACCAGAAAGAGCACCGCCGCCGGTCCCAGGGAAACGAACATTGGATAGATCAGGCGCCAGGGCTGGCCCAGATCCACCTGGAGAAAGACGACCGCGAAGAAATAGCCCAGCAATCCATTGAGCAGCCCCAACCGCTCGATGGGTTTGAAATCCTTGCGTCCGAACAGCTCGACGGTGGTTCCCATCATAAAGCCGGAAGCGGACAGGGGAACCATCACGAACAGGCCCCAACCCAGCAGCAAGCCCCAAGGATAATCGTAGGAGCCGTGAGTTGCCCAGCCCAGGCCGAAGATGAAACGACCGACAATGATCGGCGTTCCCACCGCGAAAATCGCCGCCAGAATCCAGTTGAAGGGATTGCGCAACTGGGCCGCCCAGTATTCCTGAGGACTCAGCCCCAGCATCATCTTCTCCTTGAAGCTCCAAGGAGTACCATCCGGTTTGTGCAGCGTATCGATCGGCCGGAAGCCTTTTTCAAGCATTCGATTCATGATCTACCCCCCTCTCCCTTGTTGTTATCTTTTTTGCCGGCTTCGGCCTCCTCCTTGCGGGTGGCGAGCAGATGAAATCCGGTGAACAGCGCCGGCCAGATGGTCAGCACCATGGGTACGATGCCCAGAAACTCCTTGACATAGGAGATTACCGGTTCGTTGCCGAGGGTGGTATTGAAACCGACCTCCTCGAAGGGTACTCCCGAAAGGTAGAGCCAAGAGGTTCCCCCCATCTCCTTTTCGCCATAGATATGATCGATATATTTATTGGGGTTTTCCTTGATCCGCTGCCGGGCCAGGCGCAGCAGATCGGCGCGTTTGCCGAAAACCATCACCTCTTGGGGACAGGCCTCGACACAGGCCGGGGGACGCCCGAACTTGAGCCGGGTGTCGTAACAGAAGATGCATTTCTTGATAATCGGGTTGATCGTACTGGAATAGCTGTAAGCGGGAATGTGGAAGGGACAGGCGATCATGCAGGTTCGGCAACCGACGCAAACCTTGGGGTCGTAAATTACCGCTCCTTCCGGGGTTTTTGTGTAGGCGTTGACAAAACAGGAGGTTAGACAACCGGGTTCATTGCAGTGGTTGCACTGGATCTTGCGGTAGACCGGCCCACCCGACTCGGTATCGTAGCGGTTGACCACCGTGTAGGCTTTTTCCGTTGGCTGTCGGGGCATGCCGCCATGCCCGGTTTCGTCGAATACCGAGGTGTCGTTAAAGGGCTTGGCCGGTTCCGGCAACCCCTGCTCCTTGTTGCAGGCCGCCTCACAGGTACGGCAGCCCACGCACTTGGTCAGGTCCACCAGGACCCCCATGCTGTCGGGATAGCCCTCAAACGAGGCGGCCTTGCCCGAGGTCGCCTTGCCGGTCACCGCCAGCGCGGCAGTCCCGGCCAAACCGCCCTTGAGAAAGTTTCTACGATCTATTTTCTTCATCATTAAGGTCCTCTCCTCTATTTTTACTGAACCAGAACAGGCTCAATTTCAGTGCTTGTCGTCAGAACCGCCCTGGGGGGCGTAATCACCGCTCCGGTAGAAAGCATCGCCCTTTTCGGTGCGCTCATGGCAGTCGGTGCAGCCGTAGGCAACCCCAAACTGCTGATGGCACCCGAGACACTGCTGATGAAGGGCCCCAAGCAACCCGGGCCGGTCGGTGTGATAGAGGTAGGGGTCCTGCTCCAGCTTTTCCAGGTAAGCGGAAGAGAAACGGTCCTGGGGATGACAATCCTTGCAGGCCACGGTTTCGGCGGGGCTGCCACCCGTGTGGCAACGCAGGCAACGCTCATCCTCCGGGGCCTCCCCCAGGGTGTGGTGATGGCAGGTTGCACAGGATCCGGTTATCATCATGTGGAAGTTGTGATCAAACGTAACCGGACCATAGAGGTCACCAAGCTTATCCATAACAATGGTGTCCGGTGCTGCCTTCAGCAGACCCGGAAGGGCCCCGCCCATCAGTAGGGCCAGCCCCAGTGCCAGTAGCTTCTTTCTTGATCCACCCATTCCGTCTCTCCTTTGCTGATAGTTTATAAAAACAACTCGACCCTAATCGAATTTCGTACCCTCTGGTTATCGCTGGTCCGCGCGTTTGCACAGATAGTGCCAAGTAAAAGAAGGGTTGTTCTGTGACCAGCTAAATGGGCAACAATTCTGTCTTCTGACCCCACCCTTTCCTTTGCCAAAGTGTTTTGAAATGTGTGGCATGCCACACTTATGTAGCAACAGAAGTGTGGCATGCCACACTTGCAGGAGCCCAAAAGTTACTCCTTGCTGACCGGCTCGATGCCGAGTGGAGCCGCCTCCCGCTCGATCTGAGCGCATCCCATTATAATATCGGCCTCTTTGCCATCAATGGTCTCATGCTCCAGCAGAATGGCTGCCAGTCGATGGAGGTACTTGATCTTGCCCTCCAGGATAATCATCGCTTCCTGGTAACAGGTTTCAATCAACTGGTTTATTTCGGCATCGATGGCCCGGGCGATCTCCTCACTGTAGGGCCGCGACCCGCCTTCACCCCCCAAAAATCCAGTGGCTTCCTTTATATAGGCCCGAGGGCCAAGAACCGAACTCATCCCCCACTCGCAGACCATGCGGGTGGCCAGATTGGTAACCGCCTGGAGGTCGTTGCTGGCGCCGGTGGAAAATTCGCGGAAGACAATCTCTTCGGCGGTCCTCCCCCCCAGAAGTATTTTGATGCGGTTCATCAAGTACTCCCGGGAGTAGGCGTGACGATCATCCAACGGCACCTGCTGGGTCACCCCCATGGCCCGGCCCCGGGGAATGATGGTGATCTTGTGGACCGGATCGGTGTTGGGCAGCAACTTGGCCATAATGGCGTGTCCCGCCTCATGATAGGCCGTCACCTTGCGCTCTCCGGCGTTGATCACCAGCCCCTTTCGCTCCGCCCCCATCAAAATCTTATCCCGCGCCTCCTCGATATCATCCAGTTCCACCTCCTGCTTCTGTTTGCGGGCCGCCATCAGGGCCGACTCGTTGATCAGATTGGCAAGCTCAGCCCCGGTAAAACCCGGGGTACTGCGGGCCACATCGGCCAGATTGACCGAATCAGCCATCACAACCGTGCGGGCGTGAACCTCGAGAATTTTGATTCGGCCATTGACATCCGGCGGCAAGATATTAACCTGGCGGTCAAAACGCCCCGGTCGCAACAGAGCGGGATCCAGCACGTCGGGACGGTTGGTGGCCGCCACAATAACCACCGTCTCATCGGAACGGAAACCATCCATCTCCACCAGCAGGGCGTTCAAGGTCTGCTCCCGTTCATCCTGGCCGCCGGCACTGGCCGCCGCCGCCCCCCGGCTGCGGCCCACAGCGTCGATCTCGTCAATGAAGATAATGCAGGGGGCATGCTTTTTAGCCGCCTTGAACAACTCCCGCACCCGAGATGCCCCCACCCCGACAAACATCTCAACAAAATCGGAACCGCTGATGCTGTAAAAGGGAACCCCCGCCTCGCCGGCAATCGCCTTGGCCAGCAGGGTCTTGCCGGTTCCCGGGGGCCCCTGCAACAGAACCCCTTTGGGAATACGCCCGCCCAGCCGGGTGATGCTCCCGGGATTGCGCAAACATTCAACAATCTCCTCCAGCTCCTCCTGGGCCTCGGGAATACCGGCCACATCGGCAAAGGTAACTTTCTGCCGGGAATCCAGCGGAGTGGGCAGGTTTTTTTCGGAAAACCGAGACAGTCCGCCCCGTTGTTGCAGAGCCATGTAGATCATCAGGCCCCCCACCAGCAACAGCACCGGAAAGGTACTGGTCCAGAAGGAGGACGCCCGAGACTCGGGCCGAGCCTCTATTTTGACCCCCTGCTCTTCCAGTCTGGGTAGCAGAGAGGCGGGGGCCGGGGCGAATGTTGAAAAGGGCTGGTTGAAGCGATCCAGGCCGGTTATCTGGCCGCCCCGCAAAGTAACCTCCCTGATCTCCCCCTCGTGCAACCTGGTGAGAAAGCTGGAGTACTCCAAGTGGGGCGGCTGCCCTTCCATCCGATGGATGTTGTAGGCGATCAGCGCCACTGCCAGCGCAAAGAGTAACAAAAGATAATTGCGAACATATCTGGCCATATTTCAACCTCCATCGCAATAGATGCAAGTTAAGTATCCAACTTCTTTGTCCTTATTGCCATGCAACAACCACGCCACTTTGGCAAGCGCGTGATAATCCTCCGGCTCACCTCCCAAAAAAAATCCGGGGATCACCCCGGATTTTTCAGCCGATCTGCCAACCGCCAGCCCCGTTGTTCTAGCGTCGAACCGCCACGGTCTTCTCCTGGGGACGGTTGACATATTTGAAGAAGGCAGGAAAGGCCACCAGAAAGGCCAGGCAGATAAGGTACTCAACTCCTTTGATGTGGGAGTAGAAATCCACCAGGGTCTGGAACTCGCCGATTGCCCCGGTGGCCACCAGATAGCTGCGCAACAACTCGGACACCTGCCAGTTAACCTGGGAGAGACTGAAAAGGATCGCCCCCATGGCCCAGGCGCCGATCATGACACCCAAGCCGATCATCATGGCTACGAAGAGCTTGCCGCTGCGATTTGTATTATTGGTTGTCATTGTTTCATCCTCCCTGTGGCGTCATTGTCACCTGCGTTGGCGCGTCGCCCGTCCTGGCTCTAGCGCCCGGTCACCGCGGCGATTAAGCCCCTGACCAGATCAGCGGCCCCACCTTCCATCACTCCGCCCACCAGGCAAGCAAGACCCCAAGCCCCGATCAAGGCTGCCAAAATCGCGATGATTCCGATTCCAGCCTGTCCGGCACCCTCGGCAACCGCTTGATGATCGACCCGCGTCCCTACCATCTCTTGTCCGATTCCAGTTGCGTTCTTCATGGCGTCCTCCTTATCTCTTTGTCTTGACTTCTCTTGTTGTGTCATCTTTTCTCTTGACCTGCTGAGACTGCACGAGGCGTGCCAGATCTCGAAGAGTTTTTCACCCTTAAACGGACTACTCTGAATATTTTTTTGTTGAATCAACTGGTTACCTGCCTCATTACCCCAGTTGCCCACCACGCGGCAACCACAACCACACAACTGTTGATCATGACATATAAAAAACGATAATACAGACCTATAGCCAAACAATTGCCCCCCAAGACCGGCAAAGGGCGCAATAACCGCTGCACAACATAAATGTTGCATGCCACACCCTAGTGCAACACCTGTGCGTCAGCTGACTGTTGCAT
The DNA here is from genome assembly GCA_011048585.1 of Desulfurivibrio alkaliphilus. Lineage (GTDB taxonomy): Bacteria > Desulfobacterota > Desulfobulbia > Desulfobulbales > Desulfurivibrionaceae > Desulfurivibrio > Desulfurivibrio alkaliphilus_A. The sequence goes on from DSDS01000092.1 coordinate 13,670, forward strand.
GGAGAAAAGAGAGAAGGGAAATAGCCGCAGCGGGGCAAAGCCCCGGCCCGGCCACAGGCACAGGCAGCCATGAACAAAAAAAAAGCTCCGGAGGTATTATTACCCCCGGAGCCGGTGTAGCACTTGAATAATCCAATCAGCGTGTCACCGTCTTCGGCGCACGATTCACATACCTGAAGAAGGCGGGGAAGGCCACCAGAAAGGCCAGGCAGATAAGGTACTCGACCCCCTTGATGTGAGAGTAGAAATCCACCAGGGTCTGAAATTCACCAATTGCACCGGTGGCCACCAGGTAGCTGCGCAGGAACTCTGACACCTGCCAGTTAACCTGAGAGAGTCCGAAAAGGACCATTCCCACCGCCCAGGCTCCAATCATGCCACCAGCTCCAAGCATCATCACCAAAAAGATCTTACCGCTACGATTTTCGCCCTTACCAGACATCGTCATTTCCTCCCGTTCAATTGTTATAATTTAGAAATCACACCCTAAAATGTTTTGTAATTCCTCAACCTCCGGCTACAGAGCTGATAAACCCCCGAACCAGATCCCCGGCTCCGGTTGCCATCACTCCACCCACCAGGCACGCAAGGCCCCAGACGCCAATCAAGGCGGCCAAAAGAACGATAATTCCAATCCCGGCTTGTCCGACACCTTCGGCAATGCCCCGGCCGTCAACTGCTTCCTTGCCCAACCGTTCCTGTCTGATTCCAGTTGCGTTCTTCATGGTATCCTCCCTATCTATCCGTCTTTCCTGACCTAATTACGCTAAGTCAGTATTTGACCCAGGGCATTTGCACGGCACGTGCCAAGAAAAATCGTTCCCTGTCTAAAGGGGGGACAAAACAGGAGATCTTGCCGATAACTATATGATTTTAAAAAGAAATAATTCTAGAGAGCGCTGGCCTAAAAAAATTGGAGGGAACCGCCACAGAGTTGTGGTAAAAAAACAAATAGAACACAAAAACAAAGAGAAAAACAAAATTAACCAGGTGCTGATTTATATGGGACCCCATTTTGCCTGCGGGAGCAAAAGTGTTGCGCGCCACACCCCTCTGCCACAACTTTGCTACGACTTATTGTGGCAGAG
>DSDS01000070.1 GCA_011048585.1 Desulfurivibrio alkaliphilus
CGGTCAGGGCCAGGTTAAGCCGGGAGCCATGCAGGGCCGCCGCCGCTTGCTTAAGGAGCTTTTCCATCTCAGTAGATTTCGTAGCGAGCCAGAATGCCGTCCAGGCCGCCGTTGCTCAAGTTTATTTTGCGGCTGGGTTTGAGGCCGATCTCCTTGATCAGTTGGCGGTCGCCGAAATAGAGGCAGACGGTGGAGCCGGTGCAGCGATGTTTCAGAAAGGTGCCCAGCTCCCGCATCAGGGCGGCGGCTGCCGCCCGATCGCCCAGGCGCACCCCGTAGGGCGGGTTGCTGACGATCACCGCGTTGTTGACGGGGGCCAGTTGCTGAAAAGTGCCGACCTTCAGCCCCACCTGGGTGCCGTGGGGCAGGAGGTTGAGGTTGCGGCGGGCGGCCCGGATGGCGGCGGGGTCGTGATCGCTGCCCAGCAGCAAGCCGGGGGGCAGCGAGCGGATGGCCGCCTGGGCCTCGGCCTTGACCTGAAGCCAGAGCTCCGGGTTGAAATCGGGTAGATGCTGAAAACCAAACTCATGGCGCAGGTAGCCTGCCGGAATCCGGGTTTGGCGCATCAAGGCTTCGGCCAGCAGGGTTCCGGAGCCGCACATGGGGTCCATCAGCTGCCGGTCGCCGTTCCAGCCGGAAAAATCGATCATCGCCGCCGCCAGGGTTTCCTGGATGGGGGCCTCGACGCTCTCTTGGCGGTAATGGCGGCGGTGGAGGGACTCGCCGGCCAGGTCCAGGCTGATAACTGCCTGGTTGCGGCGGATATGGAGATCAAAAACCAGATCGGGCCGCTCCCTGTCCACACTGGGGCGGTCGGCAAAACGTTGTTGGAACCAGTCGACGATGGCGTCCTTCAAGCGGAGGGCGGCGTAGCGGGAGTGACTGATCTTGCTGTCGCTGACCCGGGCGTTGATCATAAATGTTTGGTCAAGCCCCAGCAGTTGGTCCCAGGGTAGGGCCAGGGCGGTTTTGTAGAGATACTTGGTACTATGGCAATCGAAGTGGAGCAGGGGGGCCAGCACCCTGGTGCAGAGGCGGGTCTGATAGACGATTCGGTAGAGGTCTTTGGCCTCGGCGTTAAAGTGGACCCCTCGGTGGGTGGGGTTCAAACGTTGGGCGCCCAGGCCGGCCAGTTCTCCGGCGGCGGCCTCCTCCAGATTCTCTGCCACCTGGGCGAAATAGCCGCTTTTTTGCTGGTAAAGAAAAGGGTTCACGGGCTTTGCCGGGGGGTCTGGTCGCGGAACCCCTCCCGAATTACCTCAAACCGGCCACTCTCCTCCTCCAGGCTGTAAATACTGAAGTTGGTCCGCATATCCAGGCCCGGATGGTGGGCGGCGAAGTTGAGCGAGGCCGATCCCTCCGGTCCGCTGACGATCCGGTGGAAGACGTGGCGGGGCCAGACCAGCATCGCCGGCCCGTCGAAGATAACCCTGCCATCCTGTAAAATCTGTTCGGGGGTTACGGTGAAGCTGGCCCGGCCATGTTCCCGCAGATAGATATCCACCTCCCGCCGGCCAAAAAGGACGATCAGGTTGTCATCTTGGTGGGGGTGCATATACCAGGGGCGGGCCACCTCCCCCACCGGGCCGGGGGAGATGGCGCTGCCCTTATGCAGCACCCGGTCGATGGCGTCGATCCGGGGTAGGAAATTCATGGGTAGGTTGTCGAACAGCACCCCCGGCGTTCGCCGCAGGGGCTGCAAGGGAATAATTCGGTAAAATCCGGTAACTTCAGCAAAAAATCCAGCCGAGTCCATCACTGATCTCCCAATTATTTAAGGATCAGCCGCATTCGGAGTAGCCGCAGGCATGGCAGACGCAGCAGCCGCCCTCATGTTCGATCACCCCCCCGCATTCGGGGCAAGCACCGAACATGGCGTTGGTTTGGGCAACCAGGCTGTTGTCCCGGTGGCCATTGGTTCTCTCCAGGTGGCGGCGGATCGCCTGGGCGATGGCGTCGGCGCAGGAGGTCACCTTGTTTTCCCCGAAACCGGAAGGTTTGTGGCAACTGATTCCAATCAACTGCTTGACGATGGGCTCCGGCGGCATCCCGCTGCGCCAGGCCAGGGAGACCAGGCGGCCGATGGCCTCGCACTGGCTGGCCGCGCAGCCTCCGGCCTTGCCCACCGTGTTGAACAGCTCGAAGAAGCGGTGCTCTTCGTCCTCGTTGATGGTGACATACATCGGCCCGCAGCCGCTGGTCATCTGATAGGTACAGCCGGAGAGCATGGCCGGCCGGTCGCGCTTGACCGGTTTTTGCGGCAGTACCTGGGCCGGGGCCGCCTTCTTGTCGGTCTTGCCGATATTGAGGACCTGGTTGTCCCGGCAGCCGTCCCGGTAGATGGTCACCCCCTTGCAGCCCAGCTCGTAGGCCAGCATGTAAGCCTCGCGGACATCATCTTCGCTGGCTTCGTGGGAGAAATTGATGGTTTTGCTGACCGCGTTGTTGGTGTGGCGCTGGAAGGAGGCCTGGATCTCCAGGTGGTTGCGGGGGGTGATGTCGTGGGCGGTTTCGAAAATCCGCCGGTACTTTTCTGGAATCTCCTCGATATTGGCCAGGGTGCCGTGGTGGGCGATCCGGCGGATCAGTTCGTGGGAGTAGAAATCCTCATTTTTAGCCAACTGCTCAAAGAGCGGATTAACCTCAAATAGCTCGTCGTTGTCCATCACCCGGCGGAGGAAGGCCACGGCAAACAGGGGCTCAATGCCGCTGGAGCAGCCGGCCAGAATGCTGATGGTACCAGTGGGGGCGATGGTGGTACGGGTGGCGTTGCGCACCGGGACGTTGGGCTCCTGACGGCCGTAAATGCTGTCGGGGAAGTTAGTGAAGGCTCCCCGGGCCTTGCCCAGCACGATGCTGGCCTTCAGGGCCTGCTGGTCGATAAAACGCATCACCTCTTCGGCCTTGGTCACCGCTTCCGTCGAGGAGTAGGGGATCTCCAGCTGAATCAGCAGGTCGGCAAAACCCATCACTCCCAGGCCGACCTTGCGGTTGAGCTTGGTTACCCGTTCGATTTCCGGCAGGGGGTATTTGTTGATATCCACCACGTTGTCGAGGAAATGGATCGCCTGCTCCACCACCAGGCCCAGCCGCTGCCAGTCAACCTCGCCATCCTTGATCATGTTGGCCAGGTTGATCGACCCCAGGTTGCATGATTCATAGGGCAGCAAGGGCTGCTCGCCGCAAGGGTTGGTCGATTCGATCTCTCCGGCCTCCGGGGTGGGGTTGTCGGCGTTTATGCGATCGATGAAGACGATCCCCGGCTCGCCCGAGAGCCAGGCCTGCTTGACGATCTGGCGGAAGAGCTTGGCGGCGTTCTGGTATTTGACGATCTCACCGTTTCTGGGGTTGATCAGGGCGTAGTCGCCGTTTTCGGCCAGGGCCCGCATAAACTCATCGGTGATCGCCACCGAGAGGTTGAAGTTGTGCAGCACGTTGAGGTCCGACTTAACCTTGATGAAGTCCATGATGTCGGGGTGGTCCACCCGCAGAATGGCCATGTTGGCTCCGCGACGGGTGCCGCCCTGCTTAATGGTTTCGGTGGCGCAGTCAAACACCGACATGAAGGAGAGCGGGCCGCTGGAGATCCCCTTGGTGGAGTGAACCACGTCGTTTTTGGGACGAATCCGGGAAAAGGAGAAGCCGGTGCCCCCACCGCTCTGGTGAATCAGGGCGGTCTGCTTGACCGCCTCAAAGATGCTGGGCATGGAATCTTCGATGGGCAGCACAAAACAGGCCGAAAGTTGACCCAGCTTACGGCCGGCATTCATCAGGGTGGGTGAGTTGGGCATGAAGTCCAGGCCGGCCATCAGATTGTAGAAGGTCAGGGCCAGGGAGTCGACATCGGCGCCGGAATCGTAGATGGTGTCGGCGGCAGCCACTGCCTTTGCCACCCGCCAGAGCATCTGCTGAGGGGTTTCCAAAACCTTGCCCTGGGCATCCTTTTTCAGGTAGCGGCGCTTAAGGATGGTGAGGGCATTGGCGGAAAACTTGGGTTTCATGGCCTGGGCGGGCAATTTTTCAGCGGCTGCTTTTGTGGGCATGGTCTGCGGTTCCTCCTCTTGGCTTTTAAGCGGTGACTGAGCGGTGCTGCCTGCCGGGAAAAAAGGGGTGAAAACAGTGTGGTCGGCCCCGGGCACCCCAACGGGGGCAGCTTGCCAGCTTGACCACAAAATATGGTATGATTGGCGCCAGAAAAGCACAAGGTGTGGTTCTTGTAAAGAAAAAAAAATGGCTTAAAAAGCGACCCGGCGCCGATGCTCTTGTCAATACAAATTTTTTCCTTTGGCGGTCAATGGGGTCGCTTGCCAATCGTCGGCAGTAATGCCGAATGTCAATCGTCGGCAGTAATGCCGACAATCACCTTGTCACCATCAATAATTTTTGCTATTGGTTTGATCTACCTCTTTTCGTTTTTTTTCAGCCCACAAGGAGACCGCAAAATAAATGGCGACTAAAACCATCGATCTGGTGGCCCGGCTCTTCTGCCAGGCCACCAAGAAAACCGTGGATAAGAGTACGGGCAAAAATCTCAAGTATGCCGGCACTCTCCAGGATATTCCCAAGGTCAGCCTGAAGCCGGATATCGGCTGTTTCGTCCAGTTCAACGGAGATTACAGCGGCTTGGTGATCATGAACTTTTCCGGCGAGGCGGCCATGGAGCTTTATCGCAGCTACATGCTGACCATGGGGATGCCGGAAGATGAGCTGGCCACCGATTACACCTCGGTGGAGGTGGTGGATACCATCGGGGAGATGACCAACCAAATCATGGGTCGGGCCTTGCGGATGGTGGAGAGCAACTACGAGTTGACCTCCTTCATGGGACAGCCCAAGGCGATCGCTCTCAACAGCGCCATTGTCCTGACCCCGGAATCGGACTATCAGGCCAACCGGCGGATCGCGTTCAGTCTGGAAACCCGCCGCTTTTACATGGAGCTCTCCCTGGAGCGCACCGAATTTATTACGATGAAATAAGGAGGAGAAAGATGAGTTCATCCTGTAGCGACAAGTGTGGCGCGGATAAGCAAAGCACCTGTGGATCTCGTCCGGCCGTAGCCGCGCGAGAAAATGTGAGTATTGATCAGGCACTGGGCCGGATTCGTCATAAAATTTTGGTGATGAGCGGTAAGGGTGGGGTGGGGAAGAGCACCGTTGCGGTCAACTTGGCCGTGGGCCTGGCCGGTAAGGGGTTTCGGGTGGGGTTGATGGATGTCGATCTGCACGGGCCCGATATCTCCCGGATGCTCAACCTCTCCGATACGCCGACCACCAGCTCCGAGGGGCGGATCCTTCCCCTGCCGGCCGGGGATAACCTGCGGGTGATTTCCCTGGAAAATATGATGGAGAATCGGGATGATCCTATCATCTGGCGGGGTCCCCTAAAATACCAGGCCATTCGCCGTTTTATCGCCGACGTGGATTGGGGTGAGCTGGACTACCTGGTGATCGATGCCCCGCCGGGTACCGGCGACGAACCGATGACCGTGGCCCAGACCATCAAGGATGCCAAGGCCCTGGTGGTCACCACCCCCCAGAAGGTGGCCTTGGCCGATGTTCGCAAATCGATCAACTTCTGCGGCCATGTCGGGATGAAAGTTTTAGGTCTGGTGGAGAATATGAGTGGTTTTGTCTGCCCCCACTGCGGCAAGACCGCCGAACTTTTCAAGAGTGGCGGCGGTGAGCGGTTGGCCCAGGAGTTTGATCTGCCCTTTTTGGGCCGGATTCCCTTGGATCCCCGGGTGATGCTGTCCGGTGATGATGGCAGTCCTTTTTTGACCGGCGGCGAGAGTCCGGCGGTGACGGCAATGAGCCAGGTGGTGGCCCGGGTCAACGCGGCTCTGCCGGTGGCCACGGGTGTTCCCCACTCGCTGGCCGCAACCCCGGCCGCCACCTCCACTTGCGGTTGCGGGGGCAAATGCGATCCCAATCTCTGCGATTGCTGAATGGCGACCCAAAAGGAGCGAACAGTGCAGATTGAACAGCTGGTGGTTGGGCAGATGGGGGTTTGTTGCTATCTGCTGGGCTGTGAGGGGAGCAAACAGGCCTTGGCGATCGATCCTGGCGGCGATGAGGAGAAGATTCTGACTCATTGTCAGGCGGCCGGTTGGCAGCTCAAGCTGCTGGTCTGCACCCATGGTCATCCCGATCATGTCTGCGGCAACGCGGCCCTGAAGAGGGCCACCGGGGCCGAGATCATCATGCACGGTGACGATGCCGATTTTTTCGGGCGGCCAGAAGTGGAGCAATATTTCTCCATGCTGGGGCTGCCGGCTTCTCCTCCCCCCGACCGCCTGGTCAAGGATAATGAGGTGATTGAGCTGGGCAGTATCAGGTTGCAAGTTATCCATACCCCGGGGCATACCCCCGGCGGCATCTGCCTCTATGCCGCCCCCCATCTCTTCACCGGCGACACCCTCTTTGTCGGCGGGGTGGGGCGCACCGATTTTCCCGGTGGCGACACCGCCACCCTGATCGGTTCGCTGCAGAAGCGGTTGCTGGTTTTGCCGCCCGAGACCGTGGTCTGGCCCGGTCACGGCTACGGCGGCTCCCGCTCCACAATTGGGGAGGAGGCGCGGGATAATCCCTATCTGACGGGAAAATGGTATTGATCTTCGATCTGGTTAGCTATGCGTGAAATCGTCCTTGGCACTGCCGGTCATGTTGACCACGGCAAGACCAGTCTGGTCCGTGCCTTGACCGGCATTGAAACTGATCGGCTCAAGGAGGAGAAGGTTCGGGGGATCACCATCGAGTTGGGTTTTGCCCATCTTGACCTGCCCTGCGGTCACCGCCTGGGGATTGTCGATGTGCCCGGCCATGAACGCTTCGTTCGCAACATGGTGGCCGGGGCCGCCGGGATCGACCTGGTGGCCTTCGTGGTGGCGGCCGATGAGGGGATTATGCCCCAGACCCGCGAACACTTCGAAATCTGCCGCCTGCTGGGGGTCCAGCGCGGCCTGGTGGTTATCACCAAACAGGACATGGTTGATCTGGAGTGGCTGGAGCTGGTGACCGACGAGGTGCGGGAGTTTCTCCGCGGCAGCTTTCTTGAGGACGCCCCCATCGTGCCGGTCTCCTCCACCACCGGCCAGGGGATCGACGAGGTTCGGCGGGTTTTGGACCAACTGGTGACGGCCAGTGATTTCAGCGAGGCCACCGGTCCCTTTCGCCTGCCGGTGGACCGGGTATTCTCCATGAAGGGTTTTGGGGCGGTGGTTACCGGCAGTTCCATCTCCGGGCGGATCTCCCTGGGGGATGAGGTTTGTTTCTATCCCCGGCTGGTCAGCGGCAAGATTCGGGGAATTCAGGTCCACGGCCAGGAGCGGAACGAGGTTGAGGCCGGCTATCGCACTGCGATCAATGTTCAGGGGGTGGACAAGGAGCAGATTCACCGGGGCGATGTGCTGGCCAGTCCCGATAGCCTGGCCTCCACCTACATGATCGACGCCGATTTTCTCTACCTTTCCGGTAACGATAAACCGTTGCAAAACCGCCGCCGGGTCCGGGTGCATGTGGGCACCGCCGAGGTAATGGGCCGGATCGCCCTGCTGGATGTCGAGGAGCTGCCGCCGGGTGAAACCGCCGCCGCCCAGCTGCTGCTGGAGGAGCCGGTCAGTGTCTGGCCCGGCGACCACTACGTGGTGCGGAGCTACTCCCCGGTCCACACCATCGGCGGCGGGGTGATCTGGAACTGTGCCCCCCCCAAACGCCGCCGTTTCAGCGAAAGCCAGCGGCAGGTCAACCGGGAAATTTTCAGTCTCTACCGCGAGGGGACCCCCGAGGACCTGGCCCTCTTTCACCTGCGGGAGAGCGGAATTGCCGGCCTGACCCGCCGGGAACTGGCGGTGCGTCTGGGGATCTTCGGCAAGCGGCTGCAAAAGCTCCTTGAAAGGAGCATTTCCGCCCGGCGCGTTTTGATCGTCGAGCCCGACAAGCAACGGATGATTGCCGTCGAAACCCTGGAAGGGCTGGTGGTGAAGGCGGAAAAGCTGCTGACCGATTTCCATGGCGAAAACCCCCTGAAGAGCGGCCTTTCCGCCGAGGAGCTGCGGGGCCGCCTGGCCCGCTCTCTTTCCGCCCGCCTCTTCCAGATCGTCCTGCAGGAGGCCGACAAGAAAGGGGTGCTGAAACAGGAGGGTTCACTGATTCGCCTGGCTTCCCACCAGGTGTCGCTGGCCGGCGACGCCGAAACCCTGCGCCGGGAACTGCTGGCGTTCTACCGGGCCGCCGGGCTCCAGGTCCCGACCATCCGGGAGACCATCGAGGCCCACGGCAAGTATCCCCAGGAGCTGGTTCGGGAGTTGCTGGTAGTGCTGGTCCGTGATGGCGAGCTGGTCAAGGTGAGCGAGGATCTCTACTACGATGCCGGGGTTTTGGACGCTCTGCGGGCCAAGCTGGTCGCTTTTCTCGCCGGCGAGGGGGAGATCGACGCGCCCCGTTTCAAGAATCTTACCGGTCTTACCCGCAAGTTCTCGATTCCCCTGCTGGAATACTTTGATCGGGTCAAGCTGACCCTGCGTATCGGCGACGTGCGCCGGTTGCGCTAGAGTCCCACTGCGGCTTAAGGCAGGGAGCGGAGCAGCTCCAGATTGAAGGCCGGTGGCGGCGTTTCTTCCCCTTCGCAGATCTCCTCCTGCTGGTCCGTTTCGCAGCCTTCCTCGGTCGTTTCGTTGCCAAGTCCGTCCGGGATTGGCGCCATCAGAGCGCCCGGGGTGGAGGTCAGCAGATAGGGGACCGTCCGGGCGCCAATTCCCGCCAGGAAGGCTCGGTTACGGAAGGAGATCTGGCGGATTTGCCACAATTCGCGGAGGGTGGGCCGTTCCGGCTCGCCCCAGTTCAGGGTTTCCATGGCGGCGGCCAGGGATCCGGAAGTCGCCAGTTCCTGGTGGAACCGGAGGATCACCGGTAGGTCGGCCCTTCTGAGGGCCAGGGGGTAAAGGGCCAGTTGCGGGTGCAGCTCCTCCCGCCGGGCCAGCTCCCGCAGTCTCTCAAGGCAGGAGGGGCAGGAGGGAGAGAAGAACAACTTAATCTCCGCGTCGCCGGAGCCGAAGGTCGGCACCGGCTCAAACTGTTGCCGCCCGAGCCCGCTTAGGGCGGCCACCAGGGTCAGGGTCCAGATCAGCAGGATGACGGTCAGGGCCTTGGAATCGGGCCGGAGCAGCCAGGCCGTTATTCCCAGCAGGCCGGCGACAATCAGGCAGCTTGCACAGGAAATGGTAAGGGCCTGGGCCCCTAGTAAAAACGCGCTGACCAGCAAGCCGGTGACCAGCCAGAGCAGCAGCAGCGATGAGGAATGGCGGCGGAACCGTTCCCGCTGGTTTTTCAGTTGCCTGCCGATCAGGAGCAGCGTCACTCCGAAAAAAAAGGCTCCGAACCAATAGAGATCGATCCCGAGGAAGGTTGTGCCCCGGAAAAGACGGCACCCCTCGGTAACGCAGAAGCCATCGGTAAGCCCCAGGGCGGAGAGCAGCGAGAAAACCATTCCCGCCATGGCGGTCAGCAAGGCAGTAAAATTTCTAATCATGATCTTCCCTTTCCGCGGAGGGGCGACCAAGCAGTCGCCCCTTTTTCGTTACCTGCCCGGATCCATGGAGTTCGCCCCTGTTGGGGAGTTCTCGGGGGCAGAGTTCGCAGTCTGGCAATTCCCCCCCGGCTTGTCAACCGTAATTTCCCGCCCCCAATTATTCTCCCCGATTCTAAGGGGTGGTTTTCTGATCGACATTCAGCCTGACCGACGCCTGGGATAAAGTTCGATACCGCAAGGAGTAATTTGTCAGGACTCTCCTGGCGGGCTGTTTTTGCCGGGAGGGTCGGTTGTGCCTTAATCGTTTGTTTTTGCATCCATTTGTCCCATTAATCAAGTTAAGGAGGTGAAGTATGTACACGGGATTGATCGGCTCGGTTATTAACGCCCTCCTCCTGGATCGGATGATCGGGGGGCCGTTGCGGGCCATGATTACGGCCCAGGTTCAGGCGAGTAAAGCCTATGCCGAATTTTTGATGTCGGTCTGCAATCAAGGATGGCGAGGCGGTCAACGTTGAGTTTGAATGCGACGAGACCATCGTCGACAGCGAGGGGAACTACAAGGGGATCCTGAGAAAGACCATGCGGATTCCCCTGTTGGCGGCCATTACCCACCCCAATATCTGTATCGAGGAAGGCACTATCGATTTCGAGCTGGAGGTTTCCCAGTCGGAAGAGAGCTACTCGGAAACGGAGGGTTCCGGCGGATTCGAGGCCTCGTTGGGGTGGGGACCGTTCAGCGTCAAAGTGCACGGCAAGGTTTCGCATAAGTCCGAACAGACCCGCAAGACCGATACCCGGGCCAAATACTCCATCCATACATCCATCAAGAGGCAGGGGCCGCCGGAAGCCTTGATGCGGGTAATCGACTTCCTGACCGATGCCGCCACCAAGCCGGTGGTGTTGCCGGCCAATAAGGAATTGGCCAATACCGATAAACTGCCCACCGACACCGCCGCTGTGGTCATTCCGCCGGCCCAGGCTTAGGGGCGGAAGGCGCTGACCTCTCATCTGATTGGATTAAGCTGAGGAAACCAGAAGAGATATGTTCGGCCGAGAAAAAATGAACGCCCAGATGTTGACGGATATTACCCGGGGGATGCACCACGCCGTCAACACCACCGGGACCATGATCTCCCAGCAGTACGTGATGCTGCTGCAGCAGTTTTTCGGCACCCAGGAGGATGGGAGCATAGCCGCCAAGATGGTCAAGGTGCAGATGGATGAAAAGCACGATATCCTGGTGCCCCTGATCCCCTGGTGCAACCCCAGGGGATCGCCCTGGAAAAGATGCGTTTTGAGTTTTCCATCAAGATTACGGAGAGTGAATTGAAGCGGGCCACCCACGAAGTTGACGGCCTGAATGCCGGCCGCACGGCCTTCAAGGTGTTCCTCTCGCCCAGGGTGGGGCCGGGGAACAGCGGCGCGCGGACACTATCGATGTGGAGATGGTTTTTACCCGCTGTGAAGCCCCGGAAGGGATGGCGCGGCTGATTGAGCAGTATGCCAACATGGTTCAGCCTTTTAAGAGCGAAGGAGCGGCCGAGGGCGGGCCGGTGGGGTCTTTGATGGCCTCAGCCGGCCCGGAGGCCGGCGGTCCCAAGCCGAGACGCAACCTGAATGTTGTCAAAATGAATACCAAGGCCACGGCTGAAGTTAAAAAATAGAAATCGACCGGGCCCTGTACGGACTTGTCGGGAGAGGGTGCTGCCATGGGCAATAACGCAATTTTTCCTGACATTTTTTTGTATTGACAGGCTGCGGATTCAACTCCTATGATGAGTCATTGAGCTTTGTTCAGGTGTCGAGCGCAATTTCATTAATCAGGCATTTTTAGTCAGGCTATGTTGCGGCGACTTGCAGACCTAAACACCTTAGAATGGAGGAAGAATCCGATGAAGAAAATTATCCGCAACTCCCTGCTGTTTTTCCCGGTAACCATGCTGGGAGCGTTGCCGGCGATGGCCGCCCAGACTCCCCTGGAGAGCCTGGGTAAAAAGCTCTACTTCGATCGCTCCATGTCGAGCCCTTCCAACCAGTCCTGCGCCGTATGTCATGAAGGCAGCAGCGGTTTTGTCAGTCCGTTTCCCGGCATCAACAAGGAGGGGGCGGTGGTTCCCGGGGCGGTGAAACAGCGCTTCGGCAACCGGCGGCCGCCCACCGCTGCCTATGCCGGCGACAGCCCGATCTTTGATTATGTTTACGACCAGGAGTCGGGAGAGTGGATGTTTGCCGGGGGGATGTTCTGGGATGGCCGGGCCACCGGCTGGGTAACCGGTGATCCTTTGGCCGATCAGGCCATGGGGCCGTTCCTTAATCCGGTGGAACAGAATCTGCCCAGCCAGGAAGCGGCCTGTATGATCGTGGCCCAGGCCAATTATGCCTATCTCTATCAGGAGGCTTTTGGCAAGCCAATCATGTGCAATATCTATGACGATGACGGCAATTTGACGGCTTATAAAGATTTTGCCCGGGCCATCGCCGCCTTTGAGCGCTCGGAAGAGGTCAGCCCCTTTGATTCCAAGTTTGATTTTGTCATGGCGGGAATGGCGGAGTTCACCCCCCTGGAGGCCCAGGGCTGGGAACTGTTCAACGGTGACCGGGCCATGTGCTCGGCCTGTCATCCGGCCCCCCTGTTCACCGATTTCACCTATGACAACCTGGGAGTACCACGGAATCCCGCCAACCCCTTCTACGAGATGGATATGGTCTATGTTGACGGTCAGCCCATCAATCCCGAAGGGGCGGACTGGGTCGATCCCGGCCTGGCCGGCTTCCTGGCAACCCTGCCGGCAGGCTGGTTCGCCGAAAGGGGGCTGGACAAGGAGGCGGCGGTGGCGGAAAGCTACGGTAAACACAAGGTTCCCACCCTGCGCAATGTCGATAAACGGCCGGGGCCGGGTTTTACCAAGGCGTTTATGCATAACGGCGTCTTCAAAAGCCTGCCCGAGGTTGTTGAGTTTTACAATCAACGGGACGCGATGATAGCCGCCGGCACCCTTGAGCCGGAAGTTTGGGAAAACATGAACGAAGATGAACTGGGTAATCTCGGCCTCTCGGCTGCGGAGGAAGCGGCACTGGTCGCCTTCATGCAGACCCTCTCCGATGGTTATCGGCCGCCCAGGCCGGGGCAGAAGTAAATCCAGATTCTGTTCCCGCCCCATTTTGTGGCAAATCAGGCTCCGCATCTTATGGTGTGGAGCCTGATTTTTTTTTCGCGGCCGGCTGCAAAGAGGGTTGCCGATTGCCAAAGGTCGGGCCGATAGGCTAGAATGCCGGCTCGGCCGACCTGCAAGGGCGTAACCGAACAGTGGCCCCGGTTTCGACAGATCCGTCCGGAGTTATGAAAGATTAGCAAACCAAAGGGAGACCTTGAACCATCGCAACATTAAGCGGTTATATCGCCGGGTTGAAGCCGGCACAGTTGAAAGAGCTGGAGCGTTTGGGTCGGCGCCGACTGGAACCGGATCAGATTACCACGCCGGAACTGGCCCGCTCCCTGGCCGCGATCTCCAGGGAGATCGGCCGCCAGGTGGGCTTGATGATCGACCGGGCCGGCCAGGTAGAGCTGGTTCTGGTGGGGGATCACCGTTCGATCATGATCCCTGCCCTGGGGCAGAGTCGGGCGGCCGGAGGGCGTTTACGGGGGCTGCGCTGCTTGCATACCCATTTGGCTGCCGAGGGACTGACCCAGGATGACTTTATGGACCTGCTCTTCCTGCGTCTGGATCTGATGAGCGCCCTGGAGGTCGACCATGAGGGCTGGCCGGGCAAGCTGCACAGCGCCCACCTCAACCCGCGTCGGCCGGGCAGCGGCCGGGATGCCGCCGGTCAGGCCTGGCTCTTGTTGCCGCCGGCCCAGGTCTCCCGGCTGTCCGACAATCTGCGGGAACTGATCGCCTCCCTGGAGGGGGAGTTCGCCCGCTTGCGGCCCACCCGGGAAGTCGATCTGGGCCGGGATCGAGCCATTCTGGTCAGCGTTTCCAGCGCCTCCCTCCGACAGGCCCGGGAATCGATGGATGAACTGGTGGAACTGGCCGCTTCGGCGGGAGTGGTGGTGCTGGACACCGTGATCCAGCGCCGGGACAAGATCAATCCCCGACTGATTCTGGGGCGTGGCAAGCTGGGGGAGATCATGCTGCAGGCTCTGCAGCTCAACGCCAATCTCCTGATTTTCGACCAGGAGTTGAATCCCTCCCAGGTGCGCTCCATTACCGACCATACCGAGATGCGGGTTATCGACCGGACCCAGTTGATCCTGGATATCTTTGCCCGTCGGGCTTTGAGCCGGGAAGGCAGGCTCCAGGTGGAGATGGCCCAGCTCAAGTACATGATGCCCCGCCTGGGCACCCGTGACGACGCCCTCTCCCGGCTTACCGGCGGCATCGGGGGGCGGGGGCCGGGGGAGACCCGGCTGGAGGTGGATCGCCGCCGGATTCGCGATCGGCTGGCCAAGCTGACCGCCAAACTCAAGGAGGTGGCCCGTGAGCGGCACCGTCGCCGGGAGCGCCGCCGTAAAAAGGAGGTCCCGGTGCTGTCGCTGGTGGGTTACACCAATGCCGGCAAATCAACGCTCCTCAACGCCCTCACCGGCAGCAATATTCTGGCCGAGGACAAACTTTTCGCCACCCTGGACCCCACCAGCCGCCGCCTCCGCTTTCCCGAGGAGATGGAGGTGATCATCACCGATAC